>JBAUUG010000625.1:0-14036 GCA_049582585.1 Bryobacteraceae bacterium
GTCGCTTACAGCTCCAATTGTGGTCCGAAATCGCCGCGCGCCAAGCGCCTCACGAAATCGAGGTCGCCATCCAGGAAGTCGAGCGAGGGCAAGGAATGCAGATCGGTCCAGCAGATCTGTTCGAACACTCTTCCTTTGGGCTCTCCTTTGAACTCCGGGACGGCGAAGAACAGAAGATGCACACGGCTGCCGCTGGGATAATCGTGTTCATAACGGGCAAGCTCCCCGCCAATTTCGGCATCGATCTGCAATTCCTCGCGAAGCTCCCGAACTAAAGCCTGTTGAGGGGTTTCGCCATGCTCGACCTTTCCGCCGGGAAATTCCCACTTGAACGGGTGCCGATCGCCTCGCCGACGCTGCCCTACTAAGACTTGCCCGTTGCGGTGAATGATACCCGCGGAAACCAGAAGCGGGGAGCGGTTTCTGCCTGGCGGTCTCATCACGCAGAGGCGACGAGTTGGCGCAGAACGTATGGCAAGATGCCGCCGTTGCGATAGTACTCGGCTTCCTGCGGGGTATCGATGCGCACCTTCAGACCGAAGGCTATTTTTTTGCCGTTCGGCTTTGCGGCTGACGCTTTGACGGTACTGGAGGAAGAGGCAATCGCAGCTGGAACTCCGCACAATTCGTAGCACTCTTCACCAGTCAAACTAAGAGATTCGCGGGTGTCTCCTTCGATAAACTGCAAGGGCAGCACGCCCATCTGCACCAGATTCGAGCGATGAATGCGTTCAAAACTCTCGGCGATGACAGCGCGTACGCCAAGCAGCAGGGTGCCCTTCGCAGCCCAATCGCGGGATGAGCCCGAGCCGTACTCTTTTCCGGCAACGATCACCAACGGCACCCCCTCAGCCTTGTACTTAACGGCAGCATCGTAGATGGACATCTTTTCCCCGTCGGGCATGTGGAGGGTGAAACCGCCCTCCACGCCGGGAACCATCTGATTTCGCAATCGGATGTTGGCGAATGTGCCGCGCACCATCACCTCGTGATTACCGCGACGGGAGCCGTAGCTGTTAAAGTCCGCCGGCTTGACTCCAAGACTCATGAGATACTTGCCTGCCGGGCCATCGGCGGCGATGGATCCGGCCGGCGAAATGTGATCTGTGGTGACCGAGTCTCCCAAAATCGCGAGCGCCCGAAGTCCGGTTAAATCACTCACAAAAGTAACCGGGTCTACTAACGTTTCGAAATAGGGAGGCTGCTTGATGTAAGTGGAGTTATCACTCCACTCGTAAATGCTGCCCGAAGGAACCTTCAAAGAATTCCAACTAAGATCTCCGGCGAATACTTCCGAGTATTCCTTCCGAAAGAATTCCGTATGGACGGATGCAGTCACGGCTGCGTCGACTTCCTGGGGCGAAGGCCAGATATCGCGCAGGTAGACCTTCTTGCCATGCGCATCTTTCCCGAGAGACTCTTTCGTGATGTCGACATCGACCCTGCCGGCGATTGCGTAGGCAACAACCAGCGGCGGCGAAGCGAGATAATTTGAGCGGACCAGCGGGTTCACGCGCCCTTCAAAGTTACGGTTGCCGCTCAACACGGCGGCTACGTTCAAATTTCCTTCCGTAACCGCCGCGGCCACATTCTCCGGAAGAGGACCGCTATTCCCAATGCATGTTGTGCAACCATATCCGACGAGATGGAAGCCGAGTTTCTCCAGATAAGGCATTAAGCCGGCATCGGTCAAGTAATCGAAAACCACTTTTGACCCAGGGGCCAGGGAGGTCTTCACCCAGGGCTTGGCGGTCAATCCTCTCTCGACAGCTTTCTTAGCCAGCAAGCCGGCGGCAACCATCACGGATGGATTGGACGTGTTTGTACAACTGGTAATGGCTGCAATCACTACCGCGCCATCGTGAATCTTTTCTTTATGACTGTTCACGCTTAATGTGGCGCTCTTGGGCGAGCCGCCAAGAGACGAGAGGAAGTTATCCTTTACGCCGGGCAAATCGATGCGGTCCTGGGGACGCCGCGGACCCGCCACTGATGGAACTACTTTTGATAAATCGAGCGAAAGTGTGTCCGAGTATGCCGGATCGGGCGAATCGGCAGTTAGGAACAAGCCCTGTTCTTTCGCGTATGCTTCGACTAAGCTGACTTGTTCCGGAGCGCGGTTGGTGAGTCTTAGATAGTCGAGACTTACTGAGTCGATGGGAAAGAATCCAATGGTAGCTCCATATTCAGGCGCCATGTTACTGATAGTGGCGCGATCGGCGAGAGACAGGGCCGCAACGCCGGCTCCGTAAAATTCGACGAACTTACCGACTACACCTTTCTTCCTGAGCATCTGGGTGACAGTGAGAACCAAGTCAGTGGCCGTCGCGCCCTCAGGCAGCTTGCCGGTCAGCTTGAATCCGACAACCTGCGGCAGCAGCATTGAAATAGGCTGGCCCAGCATGCACGCTTCGGCTTCAATTCCACCCACGCCCCAGCCGACAACGCCAACGCCGTTGATCATAGTGGTATGGGAATCGGTTCCCATCAAGGTGTCGGGATACGCCTGCAATGCGCCTTCTTTAGTGGAGCTGAAAACGACGCTCGCCAGATACTCGAGGTTCACTTGATGAACGATGCCGGTATCGGGCGGCACCACCCGGAAGTTTTGAAAGGCCTTCTGCCCCCAGCGAAGGAACGCGTAGCGCTCCTGATTTCTGGAGAACTCCATCAGCGCATTTTCCTGAAACGCCTGGTGCGAGCCGAAGGCGTCCACTTGTACCGAATGGTCAATCACAAGATCGGCGGGAATGAGAGGATTCGCAAGCTCCGGATTCGCGCCTAGTTTTTTTAAGGCGTCGCGCATGGCGGCCAAGTCGACCACGCACGGCACGCCAGTGAAATCCTGCAGCAGAATGCGGGCGGGCCGAAACTGAATCTCCTGCGGCGCGATTTTGCTTTCCCACTTCGCGACGTACTCTATATCGCTCGATTTGACGGTGCGGCCATCTTCGAACCGAAGCAGGTTTTCGAGCAGAACCTTTATGGAGTACGGGATGCGCGAGACCTTGATTCCCGCGATTTGTTCCAGTGCATCTAGGCGGAAAATTTGATAATCGCTGTCGTTAACGCGAAGCGTCGCGGCAGCGTCGAACGAATTTTTGCTGGGCATTGTGCGCCTAATTCTACTTTAGACGCTACATGTAACGCGGCTGCTCGATGCCAAGCACGTTCAGGGCTCCAAGCAGTTGATTGCGAACGTATTGCGTCAGCCACAGCAAAACGGTTCGCCGCTCCGAATTTTCTTCAGCGATCACCTGGTGCTCATGATAGAAGTTATTGAAGTTTTGGGCCAGCTGAAAAGCGTACTTCGCGACATGCGCGGGCTCGCCTGAGCCAATCGCGCGCTCCACAACGTTATCCGCCTTCGAAGCGAGCAGCAGCAACTGCCAAAGCCCTTCCGCTTCAAAGCAGCGCTTGAGCGCATCCGGACTCAGCGCCTCATCGAATCGTGGGAGCGTTAGCCCGCGCTCGACAAACTTGCGCAGGATGTTCCCGGCCCTGACGGCGGCGTATTGAACATACGGTCCGGTTTCCCCTTCGAAACTCAGTGCTTCATGAAAGTCGAACGCAATCACGGAACTGCGGGTGAATTTGAGCATGAAGTAGCGTAGCGCGCCCACGGCGATCTGCTCGGCGACATCTCGCCGCTCCCGTGCCGGCGCATCGGGATGGCGATGCTCCACTTCGGCGAGAGCAGTTTCGATCAGCTTATCGATGAGGTCGTCGGCTTTCACGCCTAGCCCCTTTCGCCCCGATACCTCGACATACGACCTGCTGCTATCGTCTTCGGATAATTCGATCCCCAGCTCGGCGCAAGTGCGCGGGGTTAGCGCGACCATTTCGTAGGAGAAGTGAACCGAAGCATCCGCCTGCTGGTTGAAATCCAGCGCACGGAGACCGGCAACGACGACATCCTGCAGGTACGATTGCCTGGAATCGATTACATTGAAGACCTTGGCTGCGCCGCCGAAGCGCGGAGCTTCGCTTCCGAGATCTTCATCACTGGTTACCCATACCTCGTGACCGTCGGGATAAGAACATAAAGGCCGATAATAAAAGTCTTTTCCGAGCAAGCCGAATTTCCAGAGCTGATAGGCGATATCTTTCCCTACATAGGTGACCGTTCCGTTCGAACGCACGATGACTTTGCTGTCCTCTTCGGAGTCTTCGGCCGACTCCCGAAACGCCGACGAGGGCATTACCCAGCAACCCTTGTTTTTTCCTGCCGCTTCGAAGTAAATGGCATTTCGGCGCTTCAACAATTGAAACGCAGCGGCCCAGAACTTCAAGTGTAGGATTTCACTTTCTCGTGGAAGTAGGTCATATTTAACGCTCAACCTGTACATTGTCTGAAGATGGGCAGCGACGATTGCGTCCGCGATGAGATGGGCCATTTCGGCTGTTTCGCCGTGGCCCGCCTCAATCGCATGGAGGGTTTCCTCTCGCCACCGGAGCGAGGCCGGATCTTCTTTGTAGTACGCCGATATCCGAGCATAGAGATCCCAACAAACGTAATCAAATCGCGGATTGTTGTTTTCGATCAGGCGCCGCACATCGGCGGGCGTTCTCTCTTCGAGATGCAGGAAACCAGCTACGACATCGGCTAACTGAACGCCCGTATTGTCGATGTAGTTCTGAACTTCAACCAGACGGCCGCGCTTGCGGAGCATACGAACAAACGTATCCCCGAGAACGGCGTTGCGGACGTGTCCTATATGCGCAGCCTTATTTGGATTGATGTTGGTATGCTCAACGATGATTTTTTCCGCTTTTTCGGGTAAGACGTCGGCTCTGTCCGCAGTTTCAACAAGCCGCCAGGCGTAAGCTCCACGATCGAGCCGGATGTTGATGTAGCCGTTTCCCGCGATCTCAAAGGAGGCGACTCCTTCGACCTCCCCAAGCGCCGGAGCTAATTCTTCAGCGATCTGGCGGGGTGGGCGCTTGAGCTGCCGGGCCAGTTGAAATGCCACGGGAACCGCGAGATCTCCGAAAGAAGCGCGCCTCGGCTGTTCAAGTTCTACTTTAAGATTTAGATCGAACTTTGAGGCTAGCTGCCGCTCAATGGCGGCGGAGACTTTCTCTTCAATATCCAGAAACATTAGTTATCAGTATGCACTCTGAAGAGGCCGTTACAATGAGTTGTGCCGAAACTGACGTTCTTGCCGGAGAACAAGACGATTGAGTTTGAAACCGGCAAGCTCCCCTACGCCGAGCACGGCAAGCCTGGTTCCATTCTCGATATAGCAATGAACTTCGACGTTCACCTGGAACACGCCTGCGGCGGGAGCTGCGCGTGCACAACGTGTCACGTGATTGTTGTCGAGGGCGAGAAGAACCTCTCTGAAGCGGAGGACGATGAGCTGGATCGTTTGGATATGGCTGCAGGGCTAACTCTCCGCTCCCGCCTGGGTTGCCAAGCGGTGATCAACGGCGGCGACGTCAAGGTTGAGATTCCGGGCTGGAATCGCAATTACATCAGTGAAGGCGGCAAATCGACGCTCTAAGAAACTGCCCGGCAACGCCTGCTCGGAGGCTTGGCAATTTCTGGCCAGTGTTGACCAAGCACCGCTTGGCTGCCGGGTTTAGCGACTCACGCTAGCGACTCACGCGTAATCATTCCGGTGTAGGGTCGTCTAGCAAAGTTGAATCCCATCAAAGTTCGTCAGATATGCTAATCGGCGGAGGTGGTCAGGATGCAGCTTCGTGTTCTTGGATTTGTGCTGGCCGGGGGGAAAGGAACCCGGCTCTATCCACTGACTAAGGAGCGGGCCAAACCCGCGGTCCCGTTTGGCGGCCGCTACAGGATTGTCGATTTTGTCCTTAGCAATTTCGTCAATTCGGGCATTTATTCGATCTACGTTTTGATTCAGTTCAAGAGCCAATCGCTTTTGCAGCATCTGAGGGAAGGCTGGGAAGTCAGCGGGTTGCTGAAGAACAATTTCATCATCCCGGTTCCCGCGCAGATGCGAACCGAGAGTGAGGATTGGTATCGCGGGACGGCGGACGCAATATCGCAGAACGTCAATTTGATTGAGCAGGCGGATCCTCACGTCGTGGCTATCTTCGGCGGGGACCATATTTACCGGATGAACATCCGGCAGATGATTGAATACCACATTGAGAAGCGGGCGGGAGTGACGGTGGCGGCGATTCCGGTGCAGAAAGAATTTGCGTCGGAGTTCGGGGTGATCGAGAGTACAGCGGCAGGCAACATCGTGGGTTTTCACGAGAAGAGAGCCGATGCGCCAACCATGCCCGGAGACCCCAACCGCGTATTCGCCTCAATGGGGAACTACGTTTTCTCGACCGACCTTTTGTTACGCGAACTGTACGCCGATAGCAAGAACGAGAATAGCTCGCACGATTTCGGAAAGGATATTCTGCCGTCGCTGATTGGGCGCGTGGATATGTACGCTTACGATTTCCAGACCAACATCATTCCCGGAGATCCGATCGGGTCGACGCAATACTGGCGCGATGTAGGGACTTTAGACGCTTATTACGAAGCCAGCATGGATCTTCGCGCGGTTTCACCCGAGCTGAACCTGTACAACCGGCAGTGGCCGTTGCGGACGGCGGGCTATTTCGATGCGCCGGCTAAATTCGTGTTCGACGAAGAGGGGCGGCGAGGAACGGCAGTCGATTCCATCATCGCGGGAAGCTCAATCGTCTCCGGAGCGGCCGTAAAGCGTTCCGTCCTGGGCCGGGGAGTCCGCGTACACACAGGAGCCCTGGTGGAAGATTCAGTGATATTCGATAACTGCGATATCGGCCGGCATTCGAAGGTTCGGCGAGCCATTCTGGATAAGAACGTGAGAATCCCGGAACGCTCGCAGGTTGGCTATGACCTGGATGAAGACCGCAAAAAATACCACGTGTCAGAGAGTGGAATTGTGGTGATCGAAGGACATCAATCCACCGTGGATATTTCGACGCTGCAGGTCTTGACTTAACCTGTTCTTAGCCCCAGTGCGTGGAAATAGCCTTCGTTTTGACGGCAGGAACTGAGTTGAATCTTTTCCAAAAGATCGTCGAGCGCTTTGCGCGAGTGCTCGAGTGAAGGACGCGAAGCGATGAGCTTTTCCGCCTGCCCCGTGGCTTGCGGCATTTTGGCGAAGGCGATGACTTCGTCCCAGTACGCCGGTTTTGGAATGGAGACCAGGCACGACGCGGCCTCCACCTTCTTGTAGGGCCAAAAGCACCAGCCGATATCGTTTTTGTCGAGAAGAGTTCTGAATTGCAGGATCCAGTCGTCCTTGTTCTCACCGGATTCGCCTAACCAAATCGGCACGTTGTAACGGTCCCGATAATCGACATACTCTTGGATTGCGTCTTGAACGGGAGGCATCCAGTATTTGTGAAACTCGTACACCAGATTGGGATCGAAGGGCGGTCCGAATACTTTGAAGTTGGTGTCCCACTGCGCGGCCTCGAGAAAGATGGCGTGATTCGTATCCACTTCTCTGATGGCTTTTATGACACGTTTATAGAGCGGTTCGAGGTGGTCGTTGTATTTGCGTAACTGAGGGAAATGAGGGATCGGCTCGTTCAAGAGATCGTAGCCAATCACGATGGAATCATTCGTATACCGGCGAGCGATGCTTCTCCAGATATCGCACAATAGCTGCTGATCTTTGGCGCTTTCGTACAGCCACGGATAGGCCCAACTATCATCGATATTTGCTCCGGTTTGGCCGCCCGGTGCGCAGTGCATATCTAAAATCACCCAAATGCCCGCGCGCCGGCACCACTCCAAAGCAGGATCCAGAATCTCGAAGCCCCCGCCGCCGGGCAGAAAAAACTTGTAATGCAGCGGGATTCGAACCGAATTCATCCCTGAGCGCTGAATCAACTGAATATCGTTTTCAGTGATGTACCGCTTGCGGTATTCTTTCCAGAACTCGATGGCGGCGCTAGGACCGATCAGCTGGTTGAAGTAGCCCTCAATCTCTCGGGGCGCCTGAGGTCCTCCTTCAAACAGAAACATGTAACCTTCGGGCTCGAACCAGTTACCTAAGTTGATGCCGCGCAGGGTTAGCTTTTCACCGGTGGGAGTGACCAGATGCTTGCCGCTTGCCTTAACGAAGCCAGTCTGGGGAACCACTGCGGCCGCGAGCGAAGCGCCAACAAAATGACGGCGTGACCATTCCATAGTTGACGATTATCAGATCACCGATCAGATCATACTTATCAGGACATACTTATCAGGACATACTTATCAGACCCAGGTCAGATTAGAGATGGAATCCGGGGGCAGTGTCACCTCCGTTTCCTGTCCGGAAAAGCGCAGCATCACCTTCTTGTCCGGACCGCGATTGGTAAGGACAACAGCTTTACTTCCGTCCGGATTTTGAAAGGCGACGTGGGAAATCCGTTCCAGGTTGGCGGTCGTTTCGATGCGCCGCGCGCCACGTCTTGCGGCGCGAGCGTAATGTGCGAACGCCCAATACTGGCCGCTTCGCGTGATTTCTTTGGTTCTGGAATCCACGGTGACAAGGCCGCCGCAATCAAAAGGCCCGATATTCGGTTTTCCCTTCTCATCCAGCGCCAGGTTCCAACTTATGATGCAGCGGGACCAGTTTCGCAGAACGTCGGCAAAGGTTGCGCCCCACTGGCCCCAGTCGGTTTGATAGCCGGGGGAAGCGAGGTCAGGCCCGCCTTCTGTCCAGTACATGTGCTTTTCGGGATGCGCTTCATGAACGTGCGTCATCGCCGATGATTGTCCTAAATAGCCGTGCCACGCGACACCATCCACGAACCCGTCGACTTGAGGGTCGTCCAGCTCGCAGATCGCCCGCCCCCAAAGGTTGTAATTGTGATCGATGATCCAAATCTTGGTGTCGATCTTGTTATCCGCAAACTGCGGACCGAGATGCTCCGAAATGAAACCGGTCTCGTATTCCTGCCCCCATAAGCAGGCCGGCATCCGGCTGTCCTGGTCGGTATCCACTTCGTTTTGAATGGTCACCGCGTTGATCTTCACGCCTGCCGCGGCATAGGCTTGGAGAAATTTCACGAAGTACTTCGCGTAAGGCGCAAAGTGCTTTTTTTCCATCAACCCGCCGAGCATAGACCCATTCACCTTCATCCAGGCTGGAGGGCTCCAGGGCGACGCGAGCAAGAAGAGATCCGGATTCTGGCTCCTAGCCGACTGGAGCGAAGGGATGATGTATTCGCGGTCGTGATCGATGGAAAAGCGGCTCAATTCAGGATCGGGGCCACCCTCGTCATAGCTGTACGCTTTGGTCGAGTAATCGCTCGACCCGATGCACATGCGGCAAACGCTCAAGCCCAAATTCGAGGGATGAAAGAACTCGCGGAACAGTTCTTCTCGAGCGGGAGGCGGAAGCTGCTTGAAGATGTAGCAGGCTGCATCGGTGAATGCCGCGCCGAAACCCAGGATCTCCTGGAAGGCCGCGCTCGGGTCGGCCGTAATGGTGTCAGCGGTGGACGATCCTTGGGGCCGCCATGCGAGTGACGGCGCCTGCGCGAACCTTCTCTTTCCGGCAGTGACCCGAACCTCAATGGCTTCGGAGGATGGCGGATTCGCCGTCGGGGCATCGGCCTGAGCTGGACGGGTTCGAATGAAAGACAACAATCCGGCTGAGGTGAGCTTCATGAGGTTTCGGCGAGTGTATGGGTGCATGGAATGAAGAGTCGGAAACCGCCGCGGCCCGCAAGCGGCGACACTGTGAAGATAAGGTGCCTACGTTGACAGTTTGAGGTGGTCTACGGGAGAGTACGCGGCCTCCGACTGGAGTACTGTACGCTGCCGAGCCGACAGGAAAAGTTGGGTTCCTAACGTGATAACATGACTGACAAGTGGGGTCTGTAGATAACACTCCGAGTGCGAGTGTGGTCGCGGGCGGTTGGTCCGCGTTGCCGAGGAGCGAAGTTTTGGCTGAACTCGAAAGGGTTCTGGCAAGCCATCATTTTCGTTCGAGCAAGAAGTGCAGCCGCTTCCTGCGTTACATTGTCGAGGTCGCCCTGGACGGGCGCTTTGATTGCTTGAAAGAGCGAACGCTGGGGGTGGATGTCTTCGATAGAGAACCCCATTACGACACAAACCAGGACCCGATCGTTCGGGGTACCGCCGGCGAGGTACGAAAGCGGCTCGCGCAGTATTACCTGGAGGCGGGAGAAGGCGAGCTTCGATTTAGCCTCCCGCCCGGATCCTATGTGCCGGAGGCTCATTACGTTGCGCTTGAGCGGCTGAAGTCAGCCGCAGCGGTGCTCAGGCTGCCGGCCGAGGTTCCCCGTCAGCATAGGAAGCGCTCGTATCGGGTGGCAATTCCGGCGACTTTGGCGGTCGTATCGGTACTCGCAGTCTCCCTATGGCGGTTCTTGCAGCCCACTCCGCTGGATCGCTTTTGGGCTCCGGTGATGGGGGGCGAGAGCGTGCTGGTGTGCATGGGCCAGCCACAGTTTTACACTTTTCATCCGGATACCGCGCACGTTCTAAATTCGTGGTTCGCAAGCGGGCAATACGGCCATCAGCCGGCGCCTGCTATTACTTCCGTGCCGCTGAGCGAAATTGTACCGATGTGGGACAAATCTGTGGCGCTGGCCGACGCGCAGGCCTTCTCGCGGCTGGTGAACCTGTTTGCACGAAGGCGGAAGCAGGTTGACTTGCGCGGCGAGAGATCGGTATCACTCTCCGATTTGCGGGGGAAGCCGTCTATTTTGATCGGCGCGTTTGATAACGATTGGACGCTGAGCTTGACCGGCGAACTCCGTTTCCATTTCGATACGGACGAGCAAGGACACGCCCAAATCATCCGCGACCAGGAAAGACCCGCCGCAACAGAGTGGAAGCTGGTGGACGCATGGCCTCCCGGTAAGGATATAAGTCAGGATTACGCCTTGATCACCCGCGTTGTGAATCGCACAACGGAGCAGCCCATCGTGATTCTGGGAGGAATCTCGCAGTACGGAACCGAAGCGGCGGCGGAGTTTGTTACAGAGCCGGTCTATTTCGAACGAGCGTTGGAGCATGCTCCGAGCAACTGGGATCGCAAGAACATCCAGATCGTAATTTCTACGAGGGTACTTTCCGGCGTCAGCGGCCCCCCGACCACCGTTAACGCATATTTTTGGTAGGACGGGACGGGGTAAAGCCCCGTAAAGCACCTCCGGGCTCTTCTATTTCGCGTGTACTTTCGATAGAGATACTCAGTGTGTTGAGTAAGGGAGTCCTATAATATGCACCGTATGCATCTGCGCGCGATAATTCACCGCTTTTTTCCAGGCATCCTCTTATCGGGGTTGCTCGCTGTCTGGATACCCGGGATAGGGTTTGCCCAAAACACGAATTCCGGCGAGATCCGCGGGACGGTAAAGGACCCATCCGGAGCGGTAGTCCCGGGCGTGAGCGTCACGATTCTGAATACCGATACGTCAGTGTCGAAAGAATTAACCACAAACGATGCCGGTATTTATGACGCAGTCTCGATTCTGCCCGGCCACTATCAAATCACCTTCACTAAACCGGGGTTTGAAAAGCTCGTGCGCAACGGAATCGATTTAGATGTGGGCACGACCACGGTCGACGGCCAGCTCACCGTCGGCGCGTCCCAAGCCGAAGTTGAGGTAACGGCTGAGGCTCCCCTGCTGCAGACCGACAACGCCGAGCAATCAACCACATTGGAAGCTCAAACTATGCAGCAGTTGCCGAACGCGAACCAGAGCTGGTCAAATTTCACGAAGCTTCTGCCCGGAGCTGCGGGATCAGGCACAGGTGTCGCCGTGAATGGCAATTTGCCTTACTACAATAACTTTTTGGCCGATGGCGCCAACGTGATGTTGCCGCATAGCGCGAACTTCGACCAAATGGTCTTTGAAGATGTAGCCGAAGTGCAGATGAACACCTCGACGTTCTCCGCCGAATATGGCGTCGGGGGCGCGGTTTTCAATCAGATCAGCAAATCCGGAACCAACGACTGGCACGGCTCGGCATACGAGTATTTCCAAAACGATGACCTGAACGCTAGAAACTTCTTCTCATCGAGCGTGCCGTTCCAGCGGTTCGATAATTTTGGCGGCAGCGTTGCCGGACCGATTCTTAAGAACAAGTTTTTCTTTTATTTCAATGTAGATAAGACGATCAACAACTCCTCCGGGGTGTACACCGAGACTTTCCCGACCGCCGCTATGCGGGCCGGCAACTTCTCTGACTTAAGCGAATTTCCAATTATCTACGAACCGAACACGCTGGGACTGGGCCCGGGCGGCGGTCGCATTCCGTTCCCGAACAATACGATCCCCTCGGGGATGCTAGACCCGCTCGCGCTTCAATTTCAGAGCCTCTTCCCGGCGCCGAATAAGCCCGGTTATTCGAATAACTGGGTGGGAACGCTGGAATCGCCGAATCCATTCCTGAAATGGTTCGGGAGATTGGATTACAATCTCTCAGACAAAGACCGGCTCACATTTTCAATTACTCAGAGCGATAACCCGGCGCACTACCCACAACCTTTCGCCTTCGGTGACCAGGCTGGCGACGTGGACCGATATAACGCGCAGGTTTCGGATGTGTACTCCTTCAGCGCTAACACGGTGAATGAACTCCGCGTCGGTTTTACGCGGCAGGGCAACTGGTTCGAGCCGTTGAGTTTGAATAAAAACATTCCTCAAAGCCTGGGCTGGACCTATCCGGAGGCCAATCTACCTCCGGCCCTTCAGTTTTACGGCAACCCCGGTACGACCTGGATCGGCCCATCCACCAACGCGATTTATGTCGAGAATGGCTTCGATACATCGGATGTGGTGACTCTCATTCGGGGCAGGCACATTCTGAAATTCGGCGGAGAAATCCTGGCTTATCAGGATAATTCAACTCCTTGGGGAAATATAAACGCGGGAACGTTTCTGTTCAGCGGGGTGTTCACGCAGTCGGCTCCGAGCGGCAGTGGTGGATTGGGTTACGCGGACTTTCTGCTTGGCCAAGTAGCCAGTTGGAGCGCCAGCAACACGCCTATCGTGGGTTTCCGCGAGAAGGTGCCGCAGTTCTTCATTCAGGACGATTTCAAAGTCACGCCGACCTTGACGGTGAATCTCGGGCTGCGTTACCAGATTCAGCAAGGATGGCATGAAATCGGCAACCGCATCGGCGATTTCGATCCGACTCTCATCAACCCGGTAACGAATACTCCGGGCGCGATGTGGTTTGGCGGGCAGGACAACCGAACGAACCTGGAGAACACGATCTACGATATCTTTCTTCCGCGTGTAGGATTCGCCTGGTCGCCGAGAAGCAGCTGGGTTTTCCGCGGAGGGTTCGGTATCTATGACGGCCCATGGAGCCTGGACACCTATGCAGGCGGCGCGGAAGGATTGGGCACGCAAAGCCACGGCAGTTTAACTTCGACCGATCAGATCAACCCGGTGTTTATCCTTTCGCAGGCTTCTTACGCCAACCTTAACTACATTTATGGCCCGAACCGTGATCCCGCGTCTTTCAACGGTCAAAGTCCGCCGTACTATCCGCAAAACACGCCGATTTTGAAGCAGTATCAATGGTCGTTCAGCATCGAGCACCAGTTCGGCGGAGGCATGATGGCTCAAGCGGCTTATGTAGGCAATCACGGCTCCAATCTGTCGTTCCCCTACGATCCGAACCAAGTGCCGGCGAACCTGCTCCTCCAAAGCGTTGCAAACCCATCCAACGCGCAAAACCTGCGTCCCTTTCCTCAATTTCAAGGCATTGGAGGAAACAGCTATAACGCCATTTCAAATTATGACGCTCTGCAGCTGCAGTTCAACAAGCGGTTAAGCCACGGTGTGCAGTTCGGCTTGAATTACACGTGGTCGAAGATGCTGGACGAGCAGGATTCGTCCGGCTGGGGCAGCCGCGACGGCGGGCAGCTGTATCAGGATGCGTATAACCCCGCGTTGAATTACGCGCTTTCAAATTTCGATATACCCCAGATGTTCAAGGGTGACCTGGTTTACGACCTGCCATTTGGAAAGGGAAGACAGTTCTTGAACAGCAATGGCTTTGTGGACGCCATCCTGGGGGGTTGGCAGCTCGGGGC
>JBAUUG010000626.1:0-5534 GCA_049582585.1 Bryobacteraceae bacterium
GGCAGTGAGGTCTTAGCGCGGTGGGAGATTCTTAGCCTAGCCACGGAAGACGCACCGCAACTGCTTTCGGCTTATCCCTTTACCATAAACTCCAACTTATATAAGATAGTACTTATGAACGGAGGCGCGAGTCTCGATGCCGCCTTCTCCGCCCTGGCCGATCCAACACGGCGCGCAATTCTTGCCCGTCTCACCAAGGGAGAAGCGACCGTGATGGAGCTAGCTGCGCCCTTCGAGATGACGCAACCGGCAATCTCTCAACACTTGAAGGTGCTCGAAGACGCTGGATTTGTCGTGCGCCGGGTCGATGGTACGAAGCGCCCTCGTCGACTTGCCAAAGCCGGAGTCGAAGCAATGGACCAATGGCTGGCAATGCTGCGAGAGGCGCTGGAAAAAAGCTATGACCGGCTGGACGAGGTTCTCGCCGGCATGGAAAAACAGAAAAGAGGAGAAAATCGATGAGCAAGATGACGGTTCAGACCGAGGGAGATACCCATATAGTTGTCACCAGGCGCTTCGCCGCGCCTCCGGAGGCCGTGTACCGCGCCCACACCGATCCGAAGCTGGTTCAGCAATGGATGCTCGGCCCGGAAGGTTGGACGATGCCGGTCTGCATTAGTGAGGCGAAGCCTGGCGGCAGGATCCGTTACGAGTGGAGCAATGGCAAAGGCGGGGGATTCCACCTCACGGGCGAATATCTGGAACTTGAGCCCTATAGCAGACTCGTTCATGTAGAGCGCATGCACCTGCCAGATGCCACGCCCGACAACCATGTTCAAACCAGATTCGACCCAGACGGCACGGGCACGCTGATGACGATGCGAATGACATTGCCTGACGCTCAGATACGGGCGGCGATGCTTGCAACCGGAATGGAACGTGGGATGGAAGCGAGTTATGCGCGACTGGAAGGGATGATCTAGCTGCTCGAAAACCGCTCTGGAGGACTGGATGAATTATGTCGCGAAAAGGTCTTTGCATCCATGAGGAATCCGTCTCAGGTAGCCGAGTTGGGGACCTTGCAATCGTCGCAGCCGTTCAGAAGGTCTTTGCCGAAGCGCCAGGCCAGCCGGTCAAGAATGTTAAAGCTGTCGTTGTGGTAAGGGACGGCGGCCGATGACCACGCCCGCAACGCGAACCGTAGGGAAGCGGAATAGCAAAATTAAACAATTCGGATGGTTGCAGGCGTAGCAACATAGTTGCTTCTATTTCAATCACTTCCGCAAACCCTGCAACCGTTCGAGATTTGTAATTTGCGTGTCACAAGGCTAATTAACTTTTTACTTGATCACTTGGTGTTCTTTGAGTATTCCCACCGTCTTTTCAATCGGTAGAGCCTCGACGGTGTGCCCGTTGCCAGTCATCGTAGTCGCCTTAAGCATTGAGTTGTACACTGCTTCCTCGGTCGCTTCAATCACGGCCAGAAACAGCGGCGACATCGCGTCGTTGGTCATCACTTCTACATTCCGGGTCAGCGCTTTGCCGTTGGCATGGATCCGCAGCTGCGGCGCGGTCGAGAATGCGATCGCGTAGTCGCCGCTGCCGTTTGAAGCCGAACTCCCCGTGCGCGCAACGCCCAGCCACGCCCTCGCCGCTAGCCGCTTCAGGTTGCGCGCGTCTAGCGGCGCGTCGGTGGCGACGACGATCATACATGATCCATCTGCCTTGTCGTTCCCGCTGCCGGTTTCCTGTAGTTCCTTACGCAGGTAGTACTGGCCCAGTTCCTGGCCCACGGGAGCACCCGCGATGGTGAGGACGCCGCCGAAATTCGTCTGTACAAGGACACCCACCGTATATCCACCGAGATTGGCGGGCAGGCCGCGCGACGAGTTCCCGATGCCGCCTTTCCAGCCGAAGACGACCGTCCCGGTGCCCGCGCCGACATCGCCCTCCTCGACCGGACCGCCCTTTGCGTTCTTGACAGCGGCGAACACGTCATCGGGCGTGATGTGGCGGCCGCGAATGTCGCTCAGGTATCCGTCATTGGTTTCGCCGACGACCGGGTTGACGGACAGCACATCCTCGTTGCCCGGCAGTGTCAACATATAGGTGATCAGCGCGTCTGCCGCGCGCGGCACGCTTGTGGTGGACGTCAGCAGGATGGGCGTTTCGATGTCGCCCATTTCATCTACTTGCGTGGAGCCCGCCAGCTTTCCGAAACCATTGCCCGCGAAAATCGCGCCAGGCACTTTCTCGCGATAGAGATTGCCGGAATGTGGCAGAACGACGGTCACTCCGGTGCGGATGTTTTCGCCGCGAATAATGGTCGTCTGCCCGACTTCCACACCGGCAACATCGGTGATTGCATCGAGCGGCCCGGTCGGCAGGATGCCGACCTTCAGGCCCAGGTCGGAGGCCCTGGGGCGTGCATTGGGAGTTGTGCTTTGGGCAGGAGCGAGCGCGGTGACCAACAAGACAGCAGCAACGGCGAAAAGCTGATTAGGCATCGGCATAGCATACGACAAAATCCCAGTCATTTGCATTGCTAACTCAGAAGTCCACGCTATCGTTCTACCGATTCCGACTATCTCATAACTTTCAGATTGTGGACACCGATGCGTTTCAGCCTTACGAGAGCGCTATCGAGGCTGGCTTATACGACCGTGCCAATCACGCCCAAGTGTCAAGCTGTTCTCGAATCACCTTGACTCGTATCCGAGAGTTATAATCCGGCGAAGCTCGTAGCGGTTGCGAGGGACGCGGTTAGCGGAAACCCGGATCTCGACCCCGCCGCGATGGCAGCGAACGTTGCGGATCACGTTTGGACGATCAGGAATTTATGACCACTCTATGACCCCACTACCGAACCAGGAGTTCCCACAATTAGCGATACACTGGAAGCGGGAATGAAAGTGAAGCACCGGAAGCAATGGGGGCTGGTCGGCTTGGCCGCTGTAACTTTGCTCTGTTCATGCTCAGGCAGCACCTCAGTCGAGGCTTCCGGCTCTAGTTCGAAGGATCGAAAGCTTGCGCCAGACTTCACGCTGAACGACGCGAACGGTACCCCGGTCAAGCTTTCCGAGTATCGCGGCAAAGTTGTGCTCTTGAACTTCTGGGCGACCTGGTGCGGGCCTTGCCAAGTCGAGATTCCCTGGTTCATCGAATTTGAGCAACAGTACAAGTCTAAAGGGTTTGAGATAATCGGCATTTCGACCGACGAAGATGGCTGGTCCGCCGTGAAGCCCTACATAGCGGAGCACAAGATGAATTATCGAGTGCTTTTGGGCAACGAATCTGTCGTCCAGCTTTATGGCGATTTTGACGCGCTTCCCGTGACGTTTATTATCGATCGAGACGGAAAATTCGCCTTCTCTCCTCACATCGGACTTGCCGGAAAAAATGAATATCTCAGCGAAATTCAGAGCCTTCTTGGTATCAAACAGAGCAGTGCTTCTCTGGGCGGCATGCGCTCTTTGCCTTCCATTTTCATCTCCCGCGCAGCAAAATAAGCTGAGCGTCAGCCCACCCGAACAGGTGACTGTGAAGCGCGGGGGCGCTGTAACAGCAACGCTGAAAGTGAGCGTCATGCCAGGCTTTCACGTCAACAGCGATAAGCCGAAGGATGAATTTCTCATTCCTCTGAAGCTGACGTGGAGCGGCGGTCCATTGCAGACGAAATCCATCAGCTATCCAAAGCCTGAAGAGATCAAGGTTGGGGCCGATATGCTCACCGTCTTTACCGGTACCTTCGATCTGAAAACTGAATTTGAAGCTCCCGAGCAAGCATCCGCTGGAATGGCAACCATGACCGGCAAACTTCGCTATCAGGCTTGCAATAGCGAGATGTGCTTCCGGCCCGCGACCGCAGAAGTCCGCTTGCCGGTCTCGATCGAATAGCGCATGCGGCCAGTCCGGCTTTCGATTGCTCTCACGCTGGCCGGGTTCGCTTTTGTACTTTCGTGCAGCCGGCGTAATCAATCCAATCTGTACATCGAGCCTAGTATCGAATCAGAGCTGCGACAGATTCATGCAATCGATAATCATGCGCATCCCATGAAGGTCGTCTCCTACGGCGAAGAAGATCACGACTACGACGCTTTGCCGGCGGACGCGATTCAAGACCAGGCGCTGCCTACTCCGTTCCGGGAAGACAGCCCCTATTTCCCGGAAGCCTGGCACGCGCTGTTCCATTACGACTATGACGATGCCAAGACGGAGCATCTAGCGGAGCTCCAGAAATCAAAACACGACATCGCCAAACAAAAGGGCGACTCGTATCCGTCCTGGGTTCTCAATCAGGCGAATACGGATATCATGCTTGCGAATCGCGTGGCGATGGGGCGCGGGCTTCCCGCGGATCGGTTCAAATGGGTGCCATTTGCGGATATGTTTTTGTTCCCCCTCAACAATGACGCAATCAAAGCAAAAGATCCGGAGCACAAGGCATTCATCTCGAATGAGGAGAAGCTCCTGAAGAATTATCTCGCCCGCGCTCAGCTGCAGCGTTTGCCTTCGAATTACGACGACTATCTAACCTTTGTCTCGCACCAGCTTGAGACGTGGAAGGGCAATGGCGCGGTTGCGGTGAAGTTCGAATTGGCTTACCTGCGCGATCTCGAGATCGGAAACCCGCAGAAGGAGAATGCCGAGCGCGTCTACTCGATCTATGCGCAATCTTCGGAACCTACGCCGGAGGAATATAAGATTCTGCAGGATTACACATTCCGCCACATCGCTCGCGAGGCTGGGAGGTTGGGAATGCCGGTCCATTTCCATACTTCGATCGGCGTGGGCAGCTATTTTCGCGATGCGAATGCGCACGCTTTTGCGCTGGAACCTTTGTTCAACGATCCGAGCCTGCGCAAGACGAAATTCGTCATGCTGCACGGTTCCTGGCCCTTCGCGAAGGAAGCCGCTGCGCTGATCTTGAAACCGAACGTGTATGTCGATTTGTCCGCGCTGATGTATCTGACCTACCCTGCTGAAGCGTCGCGCGCCATTCGGCTGTATCTGGAGGCCGCGCCAGAGAAGGTGCTGTACGGCTCAGATGCGAGTCCATTCAGCGATAAGATCGGCTGGGAAGAAACGGCGTGGATCGGATCCACTTTGGGCAGGCGCTCTGTGGGACTTGCTCTCACGGGCATGGTCGAGGATCGGGAAATAACCCTGGATCGAGCGAAGCAGATCGCACATCTTTTGATGCGCGAGAACGCTCGCCAGCTATACGGGTTTTAGCGCGCGCGTGCGGCGACGGCTGTTGATTCGCCCAGGCGCGATTGGCGATTGCATTCTTTCGCTGCCCGCGCTCGAACATCTTGCAACGGATTACACCGAGGTTTGGATTTCCTCGCCGGTCGTTCCACTTATCCAATTTGCCGACCAAGTGCGTGCGCTCGCCTTGACGGGCATTGATCTCGTTGGTGTCGGCGATTTGGAAATGCCTGCGTTACTCAAGACAAAGTTGCAGAGTTTCGATTCAATCTTCAGCTGGTATGGTGCGAATCGTCCTGAATTTCGCGAAGCGCTGCTCACCACCGGCGCGGCTTGCGAGTTCCATGCCGCGTTGCCACCCGCCGATTACAAGGGACACGCGA
>JBAUUG010000627.1:0-7901 GCA_049582585.1 Bryobacteraceae bacterium
GTCCGACACCACCAGCACCACGAGCAACCCCAAGTAACTGGACCTTGGACCGGGCATGCCCGGCCGTCTGCAAAGTTCAACGCGGTTCAGACCGGAAAGGTTTGAGCCGCGTTTTCTTTTTGAAACCGGTCGCGAGAGGGATGGCGCTAGCGCCTATTACCCAAGCACGTCTTTACAGTATTGATAACATTTGGCAACTTCTTCTTGCGAAGTGCCGGAACCCTTGTATTCGTATTCGATAAAGGCCGGAATAGGATAGCTGTTTTCTTTTAGAAACAGAAGCACCTGCTTAATGGGCGTGTCTCCTTCCCCCCACGGCACGTTGGGGCCTTGATGCTTCTTGCGATCTTTCAAATGCAGCAGAACGATCACATCATGATTGTTCTTGATGTAATCGACCGCATCGAAACCCGCGGCTGTGAAATGGCCGATATCGAGGTTCACCTTAAAATAGTTCGACATCGCAATCGCTTTGGCGAAGCTTTCCGGGGTGCAGAATTGGTTGGGGTCCTTGACATCGGAATGGCCGTGCATCGCGACAACTAATTTGTGCTTCTCTGCAAAGGGCGCTACTCGCTTTGCCACAGGCAAAGTGGTGGACGCTGTGATAATCCCGACCCCCAGCGCCTTGGCCATTAAGAATCCCCGATCGATCTCCTCGTCGGTGAATTTGTCGTTAAAGCTGAGATTGTAAGCGTAAAGATTGATCCCCGCATCATCGAATTTCTTACGAATACCTTTGAAGTAATCCAGCGGAACAGTCATTCGCCATTCGTGGATTTCTCTCTCATGAGCAGCGGAATCCGCTCTGCGTTGCGCCGGACTCTTCGAAGGCCGTGCAGCCTCCGGCGCCTTTGTGTCGCCTCCCTCAATGTGGGGAGAAAAAAGCTCACAATCGCCAAGGCCATCCGCGACCATGGCTTTGATTGCATCGTCCAGCGGCAGATCCCGAAAACTATACGATTGAACACCCAGCTGAACGCCGTCGATCTTGGAATCGATCGTCTTTGCCAGAGCTCTCGAAAGAGGCAGGGCGGCGAGCGCCAATTTCGTGAAGTCTCTTCGTGAATAGCTCATTGAATGTTCCCTTTATTGCGGCAGCGCGAAAGCGTACAGCATCTCGCCCGCGCCGGCCACCACGTACTGCCGTCCATCCAGCTCGTATGTCATCGGCCCGTTGCTGACGCCGGACGCAAGTCCTACGTGCCATAAAATCTTGCCGGTCGCGGGATCGAAGGCAATCAGGTTGCGTGACGGATCTCCGGAAAAGAGAAGCTTCCCCGCCGTGCTCAACAGGCCCGAGACTCCGCCGCCACTCCCTGGAAAAGTATGCTCCCAACGAATTTTTCCGGTTCTGTAATCGATCGCTTTAAGAGCGGACTGCTCCCAAACCCCGGCGTCGCGCCCCCCGTAGCCTTCCGGCCTCTCGTCAGTGTCAGTCAAATAAAACACACTGTACGAATAGGAAGTGCTGACGTAAAAGAGGCCTGTCTCAGGATCGTAGCTTGGCGCCGGCCAGTTCGTCGCGCCGCCCGACGCAGGCGCTACCAGGGCTCCGTCCGTCTTGGGCTCTTTCTCCGGATTTGGAATTGGCTCTCCGCGCGCGTCCACTCCTTTGGACCAGTTCAGAGGAATGAACGGAGCAGTGACGAGACTCTTCCCGGTGGTGCGATCCAGCACGAAAAAGTAGCCGTTGCGGCTGGCTTGCGCGACCAGCTTGCGGGGTTTTCCATCAAGCTCCCCGTCGAAAAGAACAGGAGTTTGAACAGCGTCCCAATCGTGGGTGTCATGAGGCGAGGGCTGAAACCACCACACCAGTTTGCCCGTGTCCGGATTCAGGGCAACAATGGAGCAGGTCCAGAGATCGTCGCCCTTACGGCCCTGGCCCGCGTGCACGGGATTCGGATTGCCTGTACCCCAATAAATCAAGTTCAGTTGGGGGTCGTATGTGCCCGGAAGCCACGTCATGCCTCCGCCATGCGCCATCGCGTCCTTATTGGGCCATGTTTCCGAACCCGGCTCACCGGGCTTCGGCTCCGTGTCAAACCGCCATTGCACTTGCCCGGTTTCAGGGTCGCGCGATTCCAGATAACCGGGCACGTCAAGTGAATCGCCGCCCACTCCAACCAGGACGTGATTACGAATCACGATTGGCGCGGGCGTGGAGAAATATTCCTGCTTGACATCGGCAATCTCGACGCTCCATCGCAACTTGCCGGTATCCTTTTCGAGAGAAACGAGGTAGTCGTCCGGCGTCTCGAAGAACAGCCAGTTGCCGTAAATGCCAACGCCTCGATTTCCAATGTGAATCCCACCCTTGGTCTGCCATTTGAAATGCCAGATCTCGCGGCCGGTGCGGGCGTCCACTGCCCAAGCGTGATCGGGGATCGTGAAATAGAGGACTCCATCCACTTCCAACGGAGTGGATTTGATCTGGGACCCGAAGGCACTCCCGGGCCCAGTCTCGGCATGGTAGACCCAGGCAAGCGCCAGATCGCGCACATTGCCGGCGTTCACCTGCGAAAGCGGACTGTAGCGGCGTCCGGAATAATCGCCATTAAAAGTCGGCCACGTGTCGGTAGGTGGCTTCAGCAATTTCGCTGGATCGAGTCCTTGGGCGGCCAATCCGATGGATATGCCAATCAGTGAAACGAGAAATCTCAACGGCCGCGACTTCATTTCAAAGTCTCCAAATAAGCAAGAATATTGTGCATGTCGGCATTCGTGTACTGCTTCAATAAATCCTCGTGGTCTTTCAAAGGATCATGGACATCTACTTTCAGGCCCTTCTCGCGGTCGAGCAGCCAGGAGTGATACTCGCCGGAGGAGTCAGCCAACGCAACGCTGAAATCGTCGAGATGCTCGAGTGTGCCTGAAACCGATTGCCCCGAAGGCAGGGTGACCGTAACAGTGGTTTGACCTTTCGGATCGGGTGGCGGGCTGGCCACTCCGGGATAAGTGTGATTCATCGGGTACAAAAAGCGGGACTGCAACGTCGCCGCATCGTATTTACTCGCAATGTGAGCCAAATCGCCTGTCGGAGAGTGGCAACTGGCGCAATGAGCGTTAAAGTAAGCTTCCCCCTGTTTGGAGTCTCCGGTGACGACGTTTAGGATCTTGTACTCCATGCGGTTGGCCGTGGCTTGTGTTCGCTGCAGAAGGAAAGCGGCGATGTCCTCGATCTGCGCTGGAGTGAAACTGAATTTCGGCATGCCTTTCTCGGGACGGCCGTTGAGGATTACCGGTCCAATCTGGGTACCGGTTCCCTCATCGTGCAGCACCAGGACGGAGCGAACCAAGTCCGGTCCGGTGGCGCCTCCATTGGCATTGCTTCCATGACAGAACGCGCAATTCGTCACGAACAGCGTTTGGCCGCGCGAAACGGCTTCCGGGTCGGGGGCGGTGCCGAGACCGAAGAAATTCCGAGTGGCTTCCGGACTACGTCTTGGCGCGCCGGCTTGACTGGTTGGCCGCTCACCCGCTTTCGCCGGCGGTGCGGCAGGGCCTGGATGTGGTCCGTTGGCTGCGCCGGGCGGCGGCTCCGGTAGAGGATTCGTCGGCGGAGCTTGCGGTTCTTGGCCCGCCAGAAGCAGCGGCATCGCAGCCAGCAGAATGATTACGAATGCGCTTTCTAACTTGGAAGAAATCACGGCCTTCCCATCTTACATACCGTGCAGAAGAAGTGCAGCGGGAATCACCGCCCCGCCTGGACCTCGAACTCTCATTCCTCTTGGAATTCAGGTTCCGCGGCGGGCAGAACATCGTTCTCGCGAGCGATCCAGACATACAGCGTCGGCAGCACGAAGATGCTCATTACTAACGTGGCGCTGAGGCCCCCGACAATCACAATCGCGAAGGGTTTTTGCGAATCTGAGCCTATGCCGGTCGAAATGGCTGCCGGCAGCAGGCCGAGAGTCGCCACCAGCATGGTGATCATGATCGGCCGTAATCTAAGCACCGCGCCTTCAATAGCAGCTTCGTGAATGTTGTATCCGCGGGCCCGTAACTGGTTGATGTACTCGATCATAATCACGCCCGTTTCCACAGCAACTCCAAACAGAGCCAGTGTGCCTATGCCGGAGGAGACGCTGAAATGAGTTCCGGTGAAATACAGCGCAAACAGCGCGCCGATCGGAGAAAGAGCAAGACTCACCATGGCCAGAGCCGACCATTTGAAGGAATTAAACATCGTATACAGCAGGAAGAAAATGACAGCGACAGTCACGGGAACAATCACGGCCAAACGCGCGTTTGCACGTTTCGCGCTGGCGTATTCGCCGGCCCATTCGAGGTAGTAGCCCGGCGGCAGCTTCACCTGCTGGTCGACTCGTCTAATGGCTTCCTCCACTGTGCTGCCGAGATCGCGGCCGCGCACGCTGTACTTTATTGCCACATACCGCGAATTATTTTCGCGATAGATTTGAGAAGCGCCATCCCGCATCTGTATATTGCACACCTGACTTAATGCAACACGCTCGCCGGATGGAGCCAAGAGCCTGATATCGCCGATGGCCTCCATGCTGGTGCGGTATTCAGGTTGATACCGGACCACCAGGTCATAGCGCTGCTCGCCTTGCAAAACCGTGCTCACCGCCTTCCCCCCCACTGCTGTTTCGATTGCGTCCTGAACGTCGGATACATTCAATCCGAACCGATTTGCCTTGTCGCGATCGATGGTGAGATTGAGATTGGGCTGTCCTATTACGCGGAACAATCCTAAATCCTGAACGCCTCGGATTTCCTGCATCACTCTCAGGATCTCGTCGCCTTTTCCCTCGAGCTCCTTGAGATCCGTCCCGAAAATTTTGATCGCAAGCTCGCCCTTAACGCCGCTGACCGCCTCTTCCATGTTGTCCGCGATCGGCTGCGAGAAGTTCCAGATCGCGCCGGGGATTTTTTCGAGCTCGCGATCCATTGCCCGTATAAGCGATTCTTTATCGCGGCGGAACACCGGACGCCACTGCGCCTTGGGCTTGAGATCGACAAAGTATTCGGTGTTCGAGAACAGCGCGGAATCCGTGCCATCGTCCGGACGTCCTACTTGGCTCACTACCTGGATCACCTCGGGAAAGCTGGCAAAGAGGAGCCGCGCTTTTTTCATTACACGCTCGCCTTCCGCGGGACCGGTGCTGGGTGATAAAGTCCCGCGAGCCCAAATCGCACCTTCGTCCAGATGAGGCAAGAACTCGGAGCCGATTGCGCCGCTCACCATTAAATACACTGCAATCAGTAATAGGCCGCAGGGGATTCCTACCGCAATCAGCCCCCGTGCTCGTGAGCTCATGGCCCAGCGCAGGGAGCGCCGGTAGCCGCTGATGATGGCCGCCAATACTGGATTCCGCCGCTCCTTCGTCTTGGGGCCAAAAAGCAGAAGCGCTAACACCGGCAAGATGGATAAAGAGAAGAGCAACGCGCCCAGCAGCGCATAAGCAACGGTCAAGGCCATGGGACGGAACAGCCGCCCTTCGACGTGCTGCAGGGTGAAGATGGGCAGGTACGCGGTTATGATGATCGCGCGCGCAAAGAAGACCGGGCGTTGCACCTCGTGTACTGCATCACGGATAGTTTCCGCGACAGTTCGCTCCCCGCTTCGAAAACTGCTGATGTGCCGCAGCACATTCTCCACCACGACGACAGATCCATCCACGACCATTCCAAAATCCAGGGCCCCGAGCGAGAGCAGGTTAGCCGGCACGTGGCTTAGATCGAGACAGGTGGAGGCGAAGAGCAGCGCGAACGGAATGGTCAAGACCACGATAATGGCCGAGCGGACGTTCCCCAGAAACAAGAACAGAATGATGGAGACCAGCAGGATTCCCTCGGTAAGGTTATGCAGCACTGTGTGCGTAGTGAAGTGGACCAGATCGCTGCGATCGAGAAACGGGACGATCTTGACGCCGGGCGGCAGGAAATGTTCGTTCAGGTACTTCACCTTCTCGTGCAGCGCGGCCAGCATAGCGTCTCCATCCGCCCCCTTGCGCAGCAGAACGATCCCTTCAATGGTGTCGCCCGTATCAAAGATGACCCCATTCCTTCCAGGCATGGCCTTGGCGATCTGTCCCAGCCGGATCTTCGGTCCTTGAGTAACGAACGCAATATCACGCACTACGACCGGCGTACCGTTTTGTGTTTTGAGAACCGTTTCGCTGATATCCTTTACGTCGCGGAACAAACCCACCTCGCGCACGTTTACCTGCTGCTCGCCGGCTTGAATGAAGCTTCCCCCCGCGTTTACGTTATTGTTGCTAAGCGCCTGTTCGATTTGCCCGATTCCAAGGTTGTAGGAAATCAGCTTGTTGGGATCTACCTCAACTTGATATTCACGGGTAGTGCCGCCGAAGCTCGATACGTCAATCACATCGGGAACGGACTTCAGCTGTTTTTCGATCTCCCAGTCCTCGAGCGATTTGAGTTCCATCAAGTCATACTGCGGATTGGTGCTTTTTAGCGTGTACCAGTACAACTGTCCGACTGGACTATAGTCCGGCCCGATTGTGGGCTGCAGATTTTCCGGGAGCGTCACGCTCGATAAACGCTCCTGGACTTTCTGACGATTCCAATCGTTGCTGGATTCGTCATCGAAGTTCATGGTCACAACCGATAATCCGAATTCCGATATGGAGCGGATGTTCGCCAGATGAGGGATGCCCGCCATCTGCACTTCGATAGGAATAGTGACTTGCTGCTCAACTTCCTCGCCCGCGCGGCCCGCCCATTGCGTAATGACCTGTACGTAATTGTTGGCAACGTCGGGATAGGCTTCCACAGGAAGGTTTTTGAAAGAAATCGCGCCCCAAACCAGCAGCAGAATTCCGACCGCCAGGACCAGCAGCCTATTGCGTAATGAGTAATCGACAAACCAGCGGATCATCCGGTGTTCCTATTGCTCACTTTCAGCGTTCAGAGCCAGAGCATCGCTGACCACCTGTTGCCCGGGCGAAAGGCCCGATAGAATCTCCTGTGTTCCCGCGATGACCTTGCCGCTAGTGACCTCGGTCCTGCGAAACTGGCTCTGTCCTGCCGGGATGAAGACCCAATCGCGGTCGTGCAGGTGCAAGACGGCGCCGCTAGGGACGGTCGCGTATATCCGGCCGTGCTGTCCATAAAAGGTCGCGGTCACGAACATCCCCGCTCGCATGATCCCCGGATTGCTCAGTTGTATGCGAACCTTAGCCGTTCGGATATTCGGGTCGAGAACCTTTCCGATATTGCCTATTCTTCCGTGAAACGTGCGGTCGGGATACGCGTTCAGTTGCACATCCGCGGTATCGCCCACGCGGACGATCGGCAGATCGTTCTCATATACGTCGCAGATGACCCAGACGGTTGAAAGATCTGCAATCGTAAACAGGTTCGCCTGGTTGTCCGGCGTATGCACGCTTGCGGCGTTGACAATGTTCTGTTCCACGATGGTTCCCGTCGCCGGCGCGTAGATATTCACCACCGGATCTTCATGGCTGGGATCTCCTCCTAGGGTGCGGATTTGCTGGGCCGCCGCGTTGAGAGCGACCTTAGCCTTCTCTTCCGTGTCTTCGGCGACCTGAAGGTCGTTCAGCGAAATGGCCCCGCGGTCGTATAAAAGCTTCGCGCGCTCCAATTGTTTGCGCGCCAGGGCCTCATCCGCTTTCGCCTGTTCATAAGTCTGGAAGGCATTAGAAAGATCATTGCTCAGCACCTTCAGCAGCAATTGGTCCTTCTTGACATCGTCCCCGAGCTTGGCGTAAATGCCGACAACCCGGCCCGAGGCAAGCGAAATCACGGGGATGGATTTCTCCACGTCCGGATTCACAACGCCGGTCGCATGCAATTGCGGGAGTTCTTCCCGCCTACCCGCCGAGACCAGTGTGAAGCGCTCGGGCCGATCAATCTTAACGATGTTGAGATCCGGCTCTTCCACGACC
>JBAUUG010000628.1:0-6406 GCA_049582585.1 Bryobacteraceae bacterium
GATCCATACCGAAAGTGTTCCTCGTGCGAGCCGATATCAAGGAGACCGTTCCGCAGTATCTGGAGCAAAACCCGGAGACCATCGTTAGTCTGCTTTACCTGGATGTCGACGTCTTCGAGCCCACGAAAGTGGCTCTGGAGCACTTTGTGCCAAGAATGCCGAAAGGGGCACTCATAGGCTTCGATGAGTTGAATGACCGGGCTTGGCCTGGAGAGACACTGGCCGTCTTAAGAACGCTGGGTGTTCGTAACTTGCGAATCCAGAGGTTCCGATACGACACCAAAGTCTGCTATGCGGTACTCGAATGATGCGGGGGGAAGCATATAAAGCCTGCATTATCGGATGCGGCCGTATCGGGTGCGCATTCGACGACGATCCGCGCCGCGGGTATGTGAGTACGCACGCGGGCGCGTACGTGCGGACTCCAGGCGTCGAACTCGCCGCCCTGTGCGATGTCGACCGTGAAAAGCAAGACCGGTACGGGGAGAAATTCGGCGTTCCGGGCCGGTATACGGAGCTGACGCCGATGCTCGAAGCGGAGCGTCCGGATATTCTTTCCGTCTGTACCTGGAGCGACTCACACTTGGAGATTGTCCAAGAGGCCGTGAAATACGGAGTCCGGGCGATCTTCTGTGAGAAGCCGATCGCGGACAGTCTGGACGCGGCCGATGAAATGATCCGAATCTGCGCTGAAAACGATGTCATTTTGCAGATCAACCATCAACGGCGGTTCGATCCCTTTCACCAGCGGATTGCCTCCTTCGTGCACGGGGGCGAGCTGGGCCGCTTACAACAGATAACGTGCTATTACACAGCCGGGGTCTCGAATACGGGAACCCATCTTTTCGACTTGCTCCATCTCTTCGGGGGAGAAATTGCGTGGGTTCAAGGCCGCATCAGCAGCAGCTTCGCTCCGAATCCCGCCGATCCGAATATCGATGCATGGATTGCTTTTGCAAATGGCGCGATGGCGGCAATCCAGGCCTGTGATGTCAGGGATTTCTCGATTTTCGAGATCTGCATGCTGGGAAGCAAAGGGAGAATGCGGGTTACTCAAAGCGGCTTCGATGCGGTGTTCGAAGAGGCGCGCGAAAGCCATCGCTTCGCGGGTTACAAGGAGCTTTATCCCACGCCCTCACCCGTCCAGCCCGATGGAAAGCGCGAGTTCATGCTGTTTGCAGTCTCGCATCTGCTCGAGTGTCTTCGCGAGCGCCGTATTCCGGCGAGCAGCGGAAAAGACGGCCGGGCGGCTCTTGAGGTCATTTGCGCTTTACAAGAATCGGTTGCGAATGGTGGAAGCGTGATGCATCTGCCCCTTGCAACAACTCACGTCAAAATAAATTCCAGGTGATATGAATGAATGAAACTTTAGCCCTAATGGGCGGCACTCCAGTTCGGACCAAGCCTTTTCCGCCGCATCCGATGATCGGTGAAGAGGAGAAGCGCGCTGTTCTCAGCGTCCTCGACAGCGGGAAACTTTCCACGTTTCTGGCGGTTCCGGGCGAGTATTTCCTAGGCGGAAAGAAGATCAAGGAATTCGAGCGGCGATTCACTGAATACCACGGGGTGAAGTATGCCGTGGCTTTCAACTCGGCAACGGCTGCATTGCATGCCGCTGTGGTCGCGATCGGCGTTCAACCCGGCGAAGAGGTGATTGTCCCGCCGTACACGTTCACGTCGACCGCGACTTGCGCTCTGATGCACAATGCGATCCCGGTATTTGCGGATGTGGATGACGAAGTGTTCGGGCTTGATCCGGAGGCGGTAGAGCGGGCGATCACGCCATTGACGCGCGCCATCATTGCCGTTCACCTCTTCGGACATCCGGCGAAGCTTGACGATCTTCTGGCAATTGCCCGCAAGCACAATTTAAGGCTCATCGAAGATTGCGCGCAGGCTCCCGGCGCCAAATATGACGGCCGCTATGTCGGCACGTTCGGCGATTGTGGAATTTATTCCTTCACGGAACCCAAGAATATGACGACCGGCGAAGGCGGAATGCTGATCACCGATAATCCCGAGGTTGCGGAGGTCGCCCGGATGGTGCGCAATCACGGTGAAGTCATTCTGGAGGGCCAGACAACGAGGACCTATAACTCGACGATGCTGGGCTGGAATTACCGCATGACGGAGATGGATGCCGCGCTGGGCGTGGTGCAGTTCGACCGTCTGGACGATTTCAATCGAGAGCGGATTCGCCTCTGCAGTTATCTCACCGAGCATCTCGGCAAGATCGAAGGCATCGCGCCGCCGGTGGTCCGGCCGGGAGCGAAGCATGTCTACTATATCTACGCATTGAAGTACGACGAAAACAAAATCGGCATTCCCCGCGACCTGTTTGTGAAGGCTCTCAACGCCGAAGGAATTCCGTTTGGCGCGGGTTATGTGCGTCCACTTTATCTCTCATCGCTGTATCACGATAAAAGGCCGTTCGCTTTTACGCACTACCGGGGAAATGCACGGTATGATAAGGGTCTCTGTCCTGTAACCGAAAGGCTGCACGAGAAAGTTCTGATTCAGACACTGATGGGCAGGCCGCCGGCGACGCTTGCCGATATGGATGACATCATTGCCGCTTTCCACAAAATCGCGGAAGCGAAAGAGGCATTGCTCGAGGGATCGCTCGCGCAAGTGGCGTCGAGATAAATTCAATATTGAGCTGCGGGTTCAACGCTGCCGCGCTTGCGCGGGCATGCGAAACAGGTAAACGGAGACGTAATGGCTCGAATCATCTACGTAACGCATAGTTACGCGCCGCAGGACAGAAAATTTCTGCAGAAGCTTTCAGAAGTGCACGAAGTCTGGTTCGTGCCATGGACGCAATCGAGCCCGAGCGAGAGCCGCCCTGTGCCGGACGGCGTGCAACGCTTACCGGCGCTCAACAACGGGCATGAGGCGAAACTCATAAAATGGGCGCGGTCAGTGAAACGTCTTCGGGAATACGTAGCTAAGGTCAGGCCGGACGTCATACAGGCCGGTCCCTTGCAGACCGGCACCTTCGTCGCCGTGCTGTCAGGATTTCGACCGTTGATCGCCATGTCGTGGGGTTACGACGTTTTGTCGCTTGGCAGAAGAACGGCCTTGATGCGGTGGATCGGCCGATTCACCTTGACGCGCGCCAAATACGTGGTGGTCGATTGTGACGCCGCACGGGAGCGGGTATTATCTATGGCTCCGCTTAAGGCTGAACAGGTGATCTGTTTCCCCTATGGAATCGATCTCGACACTTTTCATCCGGCTGTATCTCGCTTGCAACTGCGTGCAAAACTCGGTTGGGAAAAAAACCGCGTGTTGATTATGACGCGACGGTTTGAGCCGATTCACGGCACGATGATTTTTCTCGAAGCCATGATCGACGTTTTTCGAAAGTGTCCGGACACTAGAGTGCTGATGGTGGGTGACGGCAGCTTGCGCCCCCAGGTAGATGCATTCATCGAGAATCATGGTTTAAGGGAAAAGTTCTACCTGCCGGGACAGGTGCCGGAAGCGATTTTGGCAGATTACTACAACGAGGCCGATTTGTACGTCAGTGCCACTCATAGCGATGGAGCTTCGATCAGCTTATTGCAAGCCATGGGTTGCGGGCTGCCGGTGGTGGTCGCCGGAGAAGATGGCAACCTGGAATGGGTGCAGCACGGCCGCAACGGATGGCTCTATCCGGCTGGAGATGGGCGCGCCTTAGCAGCGGCGATTGTGGAGGGCCTTAACGATCAGCCGAGCCGCATGAGAATGGGACGCGCCAATTCCGCGCTCGCTTCGGAACGGGCCAATTGGGATACGAACGTTCAAAAATTGCTAACGGCTTATGACCAGATCGTCGATCCAGAGTCCAAATTTGCAGACAAACCGCCAAGCTATGAACCCAGTACTCTCTGACAATGGCGCTTCCACGGCGGAGCCCGCCGGCGCCGCGCAATTTCGGATTGGCAATCGCCCGATAGGCGAGAGTGAGCCGACCTACTTCATAGCCGATCTGGGCGCGAACCACGACGGCCAGCTGGAACGAGCTAAGCTGCTCATCCGGCTTGCGAAGGAAGCCGGGGCCGATGCGGCGAAATTCCAACATTTCCGCGCGCCGACAATCATAAGCGATCGCGGATTTCAGGATCTGGGACAGCTTTCGCATACGGCGAAATGGAAGAAATCCGTCTACGACGTATTCGACGAATGCGCTTTGCCGTACGAGTGGACGCCCGAACTCAAAGCCTGTTGCGACGAAGCCGGAATAGATTTCCTGTCGACTCCGTACGATATGGACGCCGTGGATTTGTTGGATCCGCTTGTTCCTGCATACAAAATCGGGTCGGGGGATATCACTTGGCCGGCGTTGCTCGGCAAAGTTGCGAGCAAGGGCAAGCCGGTCATTCTGGCCACGGGTGCTTCAGATCTTGCCGATGTGGGGCGCGCAGTGCGTCTTTTTGAGGACGAGAAAAGCAGCGTGGCGTTGCTCCAATGCAATAGCAATTACACCGGCAAGATCGACAACTTCAAGCACATTCATTTGAATGTGCTGCGCAGCTTTCGCGCGATGTTCCCCGAGGTTGTGCTCGGCCTTTCCGATCACACTCCGGGGCATGCAACGGTTCTTGGAGCAGTTGCGCTAGGCGGGAGAGTGATCGAGAAGCATTTCACGGACGATACAAGCCGGCCTGGCCCGGACCACCATTTTGCGATGGATCCCCGAACGTGGCGCGACATGGTCGACCGCACACGCGAACTGGAGCTGGCCTTGGGCGAAACCGAAAAGTACGTGGCGCGCAACGAACAGGATACGGTCGTGGTACAACGCCGCTGCCTTCGAGCGACGCGGGATTTAGAGCCCGGCGCCGTACTGACCAGCGAAGATATTGAAGCACTGCGGCCGGCGCCGCGGGGCGCGATATTTCCATACGATCTCGATAAGCTGATCGGACGCCGAGTGCTCAATCCTGTGTATCGGGGGCAGTACTTTTCCTGGGACATGCTGAATGACTAATCCGGGTTTTTGGGGGGTCGTCAGTACGGCTCGGCATCCGCATGCCGCGGATGCGCCACCCGAAAAAGAATTTCGCGTGGTCTGGAATTCCGAGATCGAGCACATGCGGCTCCGAGTCGCGGCCACGCGCCCGGGCTGGGCTATTTCCTGGCATGAACTCGAAAAGAGGCGGGGCGAACCATCTGCATTGGTGTTTGGCTCTCCTTTTATAGCTAGCGATCCCGACTACGGGGAAACGACACGAATCGACAGAATCAACCAAGGTGAGGCGCCCGATGTTGTGGCGGGTCTTTACCGGCAACGCGGCACGGCGGCATTCGCGCTGCTGGACGGAAACTTCTCGCTGGTGCTGTCCGACCCCGGAGCCGGAGCAATATTTCTGGTTGCGGACAAATTCGGGTGCAATGACGTTTACTACCGCGAGATAGGCGGTTCGCTTCTATTCTCGAGCGACTGTGGTTCCTTGCTCGAGGCGGATATGGCCTGGGATCCCGTTGCGGTGAGCTTTTTCCTCGGTCAGCTTGGTTTTATCCCCGGCCGTCATACGCTTTCCACGTCGGTCAAGAGTGTCGGCCGCGCCCGCTTTCTCCGTGTAGGGCAGAATGGAGACGGTCTGCGGGTGGAGAGCGCGAGCTATTGGCGCGCAAACGCCACCTGGGACATCCCTTCGGCGGAAGCTGCCTCAGCCAAATTTTTGCCTCTCCTCGGAAGCGCTACGGGGGTTCGCACCGCCAAGAATTCAACGCTGTTGTTGTCCGGAGGCACCGATTCATCACTGCTGTTGCATGTCGAAAAGCTTTTGAACGGCGCTGACTTGCTAACGATGACCGGAGCAGTGAAAGGGTGGGGAGACGGAGAAGAAGATATCAGCAAGGCAGCAAGCTTGGCCGCGGCCTTGAAAGTAGAGCATACGAGCGTAGTAATTGAACCCGCGGATGAACTGATTCCCGAAGAATGGGCTCAGTGCTGCAGCTCCTGGATGACGGGCACGCGCGTCACTCTTCCTTTGTTCGTGCGAGTCGGCGAGTATCTGCGCGATCGTTTCGGAGAAGGGTACACGGTGCTGTCGGGACAAATAGCGGACACGCTGTCCGACAATAACTACACGTGGCCCTCGCACGGGTACACGTTGAGGCGGACCCTCTTCTCGTCCTGGTTCCTGTCTGTGCTGCCCTCACTTCGGTTAGTCGCGCCCCGTAAGGATAGATTCGTCGGAAGAAAGCTGATCTCCTTGGCGGGATCTGTTCGAGGTCCGAGGTTCGCGGGCATGTTGGAGAGCGTTTTTGACGGGATAGCGGATACCGGAAGGTTCTATGACGGGCGGTTGTTCGGGCACGGCGAGATGCCGGGCCGCTCGGCTGCATATTTTCCCGCTCAGACGAAGAGCGGGTTTGAAGCGGTCTCTAATTGGTATTCCAAGAACTTTGTCAC
>JBAUUG010000629.1:0-6449 GCA_049582585.1 Bryobacteraceae bacterium
TGTCGATTGTTGCCGAAGCGCCCAACGACATGCGAGGCCCGAGCAGACCCATCCCCAGCCCCGAAATCAAGAACTCTCGACGATTCATATCCTACCCGCCCGATGGCGTTCCTCTCACCTGCTAATCGGTCCGTAACAAAAAGAATAGATGCAAGTCATTGAGTGAAAGGATCGCACCAAAAAATGTCGCGCTCGAAATCCCTATTGATAATTTCCACGCTGCCGATGCTAGCTTTGGCGGCATCTCTAGCGGCGCAACAACAATCACAGCAACCGTCCGTCGCGGTGCTCGAAGTGAAAGTGGACAAGCCGATTGCGAAGGTCAGTCCGCTGCTCTACGGATTGATGACTGAAGAGATTAACTACTCCTACGATGGTGGACTGTATGCCGAGTTGGTTCGGAATCGAACCTTTCAGGACAGCAATTGGGATCTTCCGGCCTGGTCTCTGGCACAGTACGGCAAGGCGGTTTCCTCCGTCGAGGTCGACAAAACGACCGGGCCGAGCAAGGCGTTGCCCCTGAGCCTGAAGCTTGCTGTAACGAAGGCGGACGCCACAAGCCAGACCGGGATCAAGAATGCTGGGTTCTGGGGGTTTCCCGTTAGGCCAAACACTATTTATCGCGGGTCGTTCTATGCGAAAGCGGATAACACGTCCATGGGACCCGTAACCATAACCCTGGTCGATGACAACACAGGCGCAGCCGCCGCAACCGCAACAGTGGCCTCACTGAGTACCGATTGGAACCGCTACACGTTTGTTCTGAAAACCGCTGGAGTTCAGACCTCCTCCGCCAATCATCTGATACTTACGGTGCAGCACCCCGGCACGGTTTGGTTCGATCTTGTCTCATTATTTCCGCCAACCTACAAAGACCGGCCGAATGGGAACCGTATCGACTTGATGGAGAAGATGGCCGCCATGAACCCTGCATTTCTGCGGTTCCCGGGCGGAAACTATCTCGAAGGCGATCACATTTCGGAGCGCTTCCAATGGAAAAAGACAATCGGTCCACTGGTCGACCGGCCCACGCATCCTAGTCCCTGGCACTATCATTCTTCGGATGGAATGGGACTTTTGGAATTCCTCGAATGGTGTGAGGACCTTCATATGCAGCCGGTTTTGGCCGTGTATGCGGGCTACTCCATGATGCAGGAGCACGTTGCACCCGGCTCCGACTTGGAACCCTACGTAGAAGACGCGCTGGAAGAGATTGAATACGTTACCGGAGACGCGAACACGACGTGGGGCGCAACCAGGGCCAAAGACGGTCATCCTGAGCCGTTCCAGCTAGCGTTCGTGGAAATCGGAAACGAAGATTTCTTCGACAAATCAGGAAGCTACGACGGCAGGTACGCGCAATTCTACAGCGCCATTAAGAAGAAGTACCCGCAACTCCAGCTCATCGCCACGGCGCCCGTCGCGAGCATCAAGCCGGACGTGATCGACGACCACTTTTACAGGAGGCCGGAAGAATTCTTCGACGATACGCACCACTACGATAAGACCGATCGCAATGGACCGAAGGTCTTTGTGGGTGAATGGGCGACCCGGGAAGGGACTCCTACGCCGGATTTCGGCGCGGCTTTGGGGGATGCGGCATGGATGACCGGAATGGAGCGGAATAGCGACATCGTGATCATGGCAAGCTACGCGCCGCTCTTTGTGAACGTCGATCCAGGCGGTATGCAGTGGGAAACTGATCTGATTGGCTACGATACGTTGAGCAGCTACGGCTCGCCCAGCTACTACGCACAGGTGATGTTTAGTAATCACCATGGGAACGAGATAGTGCAATCGGAGCTTCAGGGCGGGGGACCGCGTATCTTTTATTCGGTTACGAGAGATGCGGCAACAGGCGTACTATTCCTGAAGATCGTGAACGCTTCGTCAGTACCGCAGGCGGTCGACATCAAATTGACAGGCGCAAATACGCTCAAGAGCAATGGCAAGCTGGTCAGTTTGAGCGCCAGGACCCCGGACGAAACGAACACCATTTCCGCACCGGCGAAGATCGTTCCAGTCGAGACTCCGCTCAAGAATGTTAAAGCGAATTTTCACCACACGCTTCCACCGTACTCCATTCACGTGCTGGAGCTGAATTTCAAATAGCGGGGATTTACGATCTCGGCACGCGACCAGAGCGATGGAGCGGCACGGCGAGCTGAAAGCTTAGACGCGCCCTCGGCCGGTTACGGGCTTACGTAAAATGAAAAGGAGCCCATGCCCTTAGACGAATACAAGGTGGTCATTTACCGCAACCAACCTTCCGGCTGGGTTGCAGAGATACCTTCGATTTCCGGCTGCTATGCGCTGATGCCGACTAGGACCGAAGCGCTGCTGGAACTGGAACAAGTGTTCGCGGTGATCGAAGCCGAGTTCCGCGACAGTGGCGCGGCTCTCCCCGCCGATACAACCGAAATCGTACATGCCTAGCGCTCGGGCGGAGAACTTCCGCCGTGCAGCAGCCGGTTGGGCTTCAAGAAGAGCCGGCAAACAGGAAGTCACGAGCGCTGGAATCATCCAGACGGTCGCGCAGTCACTATTCCGATCCATGGTGGCCGGGAGATCGGGCCTCCTCTATACAACAAAATCCTGCTTCAGCTTGGGATCACCTCCGAAAAATTTCGACGAGTGAAATAGGTGGTGCGATTCCGACCAGGTACTTGTCCCATAACCGCACTGCGCGAAATAAGACGGGCTGGAAACACGGGCCTCATGCTTTTTGCCCGTAGTACGCTCCCGGTCCGTGTTTTCGCAGGAAGTGCTTGTCGTGAAGTGCCTCAGAGATCGCCGCGCTCTCGCCATTAATTGTGATGGTGAGAAACGCCATATGAGCGATCTCTTCGACAATGGCCGCAGTGTGCGCCGCTTCAGTGGGCGAAGGTCCCCAGCAGAAAGGCGCGTGTCCCGACACCAGCACAGCCGGTATGCTCAAGGGATCTAAATCCTGAAACCGTTCGATAATGACTTGCCCGGTGTTCCATTCATAGCGCGATTGAATCTCTTCCGGCGCCATTGGACGGGTGACTGGAAGACATCCGTGCAAATAGTCCGCGTGAGTGGTTCCGAAACAGGGAATCGCGCGGTTCGCCTGCGCCCAAGCGGTCGCGTATCGCGAATGCGTATGGACCACGCCATTGACGCCTTCAAATGCCTGATACAGTGCCAGATGCGTAGGAAGGTCCGAAGACGGGCGCAGATTTCCTTCCACAATATTGCTATCCAGGTCCGAAATCACCAGGTCCTCGGGCCGCAGCTCCTGGTATGGAACGCCGCTGGGCTTGATCACCGCGAGACCGCTTGCGCGATCGAACCCGCTCGCGTTGCCGAATGTAAACACCACCAAGTTGCGGCGAACCAGCTCGAGATTCGCTTCCAGGACTTCCTCTCTCAGTTCTTTTAACCGCATCTTCCTAGCTCCACGCCTCTGCCGCAATTTTTCGAAGCTCGGGTAGCACGTCTCCTAATTCCACCGAGAGAGAATGACGTTTGCCGAAAGCGAAATAGAGCCGCCTATATATTCCGTAGAGCTTGTCGTAAACAGGAACGCTCTCGGGTTGCGGCTCAAACACTTTGTACGGCGGAACAAGCGCCGTCTGGGCTTCTTCAATGCTAGAGAACGTCCCTGCGGCCAAAAAGGCGAAAATTGCCGAGCCCAGACTCGTCACGTCGCCCTGGGGTACTAGAATCGGCTTCTGCAAAACACTCGCATACACCTGGTTCAATACTTCGTTTTTCTTCGGAATGCCGCCGCCATTGATCACCCGCTTGATCTCGACGCCGTATTCCTGCATGCGCTCCAGAATCACGCGCGTGTGGAAGGCCGTCCCCTCAATGGCGGCGAACAGCTCGTCAGCCGCGGTGCTCACCAGGTTCCAGCCCAGCGTAATGCCCCCCAACTCGGGATTCACCAGCACGGTTCGGTCCCCGTTGTCCCACGTCATTCTCAACAGCCCGCTCTGCCCGGCTCGATAGCCGGAGATCTGCTTGGACAATTCCGATACTTTCGTTCCAGCGCGCCGCGCGATCGCTTCGAAAATATCACCGACGGCCGAAAGTCCTGCTTCAATTCCCGTTAGATGCGGATCGACAGAGCCTTGAACTACGCCGCAGACCCCCGGTACCAGCGTGCTCTTATCGTTCAATCCGATGATGCAGGTGGAAGTGCCGATCACGTTCACCAAATCGCCGAGCTTGACGCCCGCTGCAATCGCGTCCCAGTGAGCATCGAATGCACCCACTGGAATCAGGACGCCAGGGTGCAGGCCGAGACGTTCAGCCCATTCTGGGGATAACGTGCCTGCCAGATGGTCGGATGTGGCGTATTGCCCATTGAGTTTTTCCCGCACACCCTTCAGCAAAGGGTCGACCGATACTAGAAACTCCTCAGAAGGCAGGCCGCCGAGCGATTCGTTCCACAGCCACTTGTGTCCCATTGCGCACACGCTTCGCGGGGCTTTCGACGGGTCCTGAATCCCGCACAGCGTGGCTGCAATGAAGTCGCAATGCTCAAACGCCGACGCGAAGCGTTTCCGTTTTTCCGGATTATTCCGCAGCCAATGAAGCAGTTTCGAAAAGCCCCATTCGGAGGAATACGCGCCGCCGCACCATTTGATCGCTTCGAGACCAAGCTCATGGGCTTTTTGCGTGATCTCAGCCGCTTCCTTCGAGGCGCGATGATCGCACCAAAGGTAATACTCATTCAGCGGCTGCATCTTCGCGTCCACCGGGATCACGCTCGAGCCGGTCGTGTCGATCGCCAGCGCCTTCACCGCCGAGCCATCGACTCCCGCCTCGGCCAGCGCCTTGTGCATGGCCTCCGCCAGCGCCTTCATGTGATCCGTATGACTCTGCGTGGCGTAGTCGGGGTCATCCCGTTTCCTATGCAGCTTGTAGTCCGAGACACCCGCTCCCAGACGCCCCTTCCCGCTGTCGAAAATCGAGACGCGAACGCTGAGAGTTCCAAAATCCGCGCCCGCGACAACGGTGCTCATTGCGGCTTCTTTGGAAAAAACTTGAAGAAGTAAACCAGCCCGATGGCGAGCAGAACTGCGCCCCACCAGATGCCGGCGTGAAGATTCGCGAGAACCGTCGGAACAGCCGGCGGCGAGGCCAGCTCGTAAAGCCCAGTTGCGGTGATGATCAAGCCATAGGCAGTCAACAGCACTCCGATGAAAAACCAAATGGAAATAAACCCTGGTCCGTGCATTTCTCCACCTACCAGAAAATGATGTTCAAAACGACAAACACAACCGCAACCACGATGGCCCAGAAAATAGGCCGGTGAATGAGCGGCAAGTTACCTTCCGACGGTAGCTCCGTCGCGCCATATACAAGCCCGGTCAGCTCAGAATGGAGCTTCGGTTTTGTCACCATGCTGACCGCGATAGTGACAATGACGCAGATGAGCCACGACCACAAAGCGCGATACATGTTTTCCGCCATGTCTTTCGCGTGAGGCGAGATTGCGATGTAGCGCAGCGCGGCGGGATTCAACTGGACCCAAACGAACATCCAGATAGAAGATAACGTTCCGGCTAGAAGTCCCCAAAAGCCGGCCGCTGGCGTAGCTCGCTTCCACAACATGCCCAGAATGACCGTCCCGAACAGCGGCGCGATGAAGAAGCTGAACAGCGCCTGCACGTAATCCATGATGCTGGCGAACTGCATCACCAGATACGCCGTTCCGATACTGACCAGAACGCCGAGCACCGTGCACCAGCGGCCCACTGCGACGTAGTGAGCGTCCGTGCTCGTCTTCCGAATGAAGGCGCGATAGATGTCGTAGGTCCAGACTGTCGCGAATGCGCTTACGTTGCCCGCCATGCCGGACATGAATCCGGCAATCAGAGCCGTGATACCCAACCCCAACAGGCCTGGCCCGCAATACCGCGCAAGCATCAGTGGCAGCACCTCATTGTAGGTGTGAGCTCCGGGCGCGGCGTGCTCTTCGCCAACCAGCCTCTCCGGCAGCACCGCCAGCGCCAGCAAACCCGGCACGATCACTATTAGGGGTAATGCCATTTTGAAGGCCGAGCCGATAATCGGCGCCATCTTCGCACTGCGCAAATCGTGTGCCGAAAGCACGCGTTGGACCACCAGAAAGTCCGTAGTCCAATATCCGAACGAGATCACGAAACCCAGACCGAGCACGATGCCGGTCCAGTGGATACCCATGGGATTGTCGGAAAATGATCCCAATCCGCGCCACAGGTGAGTGTAATCCGTACCCGGAAATCGGGTCGCGATACGGTGCACCATGCCGCTCCAGCCCCCCGCCTCGATCAATCCGAGAATCGAAATCACGATTGCGCCCAGCCAGATCAGAAAAAACTGCAAGACTTCGTTGAAGATCGCGGACAGTAAGCCGCCGAGAAAAACGTAAGCGGCGACAGTGAGCGAAGACATCCAGATGCTGAAGTGGATGTCCCAGCCCAGGATGATCT
>JBAUUG010000630.1:0-9576 GCA_049582585.1 Bryobacteraceae bacterium
GGTGAAGGTGAATTCTGCCGGTTCCTTTCCAGGACCAAGAAAGCGAATGCAATGAAGCCGGAGCGGATTGAAGGCCATCAGAACAACCCCGGCTGCTCAGGCATCTGAAACTCGCGGGACCACTGATCATAGATCTGACTGAGCAAGACCCTGATTTCGTGATCGCTCATCGCGCTAAACCGATTGACAACCCAAACGGCCCTGCCCTTGAGCTCGGAGATATATTCAGCCGTCAGCGAATCCAGAAACGGTCCGGCATCATCTTCGGCATAATACATGAATCCGTTTTCCGTCGCACTACGGCCGACGAGACCACGGCTGATCATGAGTAAAAGACCGCGTTCGATTAATTGCCGCCGAACTAATAACTCTCCGGACCGCAATGGCAATGCCGGATGGATGCTTGGTGGACCATATACGTCACCCGTATGGACAAGGATGTAATCGAACTCCAGAATGCGCTGAATATCGAGCTGGTCTGGATAGGATTCCGCTAGAAGAATGAGCGCGCGAACGCCGGTCTCAATGGGACTGTTGAACGTCTGAACGGTGTCAGCCATTTTTCTTCACCCAAATAAACCGGCCCTCGTTGGCCAAGTGATGACAGAGACCCTGCTTGTCTTGCGTCTGGACCCGGATGCAAAGCGCATTGCAGTTCGGAGTGAGAATACTCGCGTGACCCACGGTCTTCCGAATTCGCGTTAAGCCGTCCTTGTGGTCCATCTCGTAGGTGTCTACGCATCCGTTGTAGATTTCTTCACGAATTGCGTCGAATGCGCCCGGATCAACGCTGTCACGCGGAAAGTTACGAAGCGATTCCGCATGATAGAAGACTTCGCGCGACCGGTTAAAATGCTGCTCGATATCAGGGTATGCGGCGAGTTGCGACGGCTCACTCAATTGCAGCGATAGTTTCTCTGAGTAAGCGTCGAACAACTGTTTTACGTAACGGCTCTCGACAGGCTGGACTTCCGCTGGTGGCGGTTCGATAGGAGGTCGCTCCGGGAAACTGGCCGTGCCGAAGCGTCTCGCATAAAATACCGTGTTCGCGTGATCCCTGATCATCTGCGCGATCGGGATCATTTTGAAAACGCGGAAGTCAAACTGTTGAAGGTAGGCTAGGAGCTCGCCTTCAAGCGCGATAGGCTTCTTGGCTGTTATCTTCTTCTGGCAGTACGAATCCCAGTTCTTGATCAGCTCAGCTTTCAACGTCTCGGGTTTGGTGAGAAGTTTCTTCAGCTTCAACCCCAGCCCCTTCGACGCCGCAAAGTAGTAATTCTGCGGAGCTGTATATTCGCCCAGAAATGAATAGTAGATGATCTTCCCCAGCTCCACCCAAATCTGTGCTGGCTTTAATTCACACGCATAGCGCTTGCATTGGATGTTGTCCCACGGCCCTTCGAAATTCTTCTTGGTGTGGAAGCACAGAATGTCTAGGCCCATATCGCCGGCACCTGTATAGCGCACGATCTCGGCGTACTCTTTCTGCTGCGAATAGGCCCACTCTTCAGTGAAGTCTTCCCATACTTCGGGCTTGAACGTCTGGATCAGGTCAGCGACGGGAAACGCCATCCCAGAGCCAACCGGCGTAGCAGCCTTCCCCTGCGCCGCGCCGAATTTGAGTTTCCGCGAATTGCCTATGATGTTCTGAGCGTCCACTCGACTCTGCGACCCGGAATGAACCACACCGGGTTTGCCTCCAAACAAAATTAGCCACGAATGTTCCAGGTGAGGCGATGCACGTATGAGCATATCAAAAAGGTGGTGGACTTCGGTGATCGCCGATGACCTACGTTTAGCGGAGCGCCGAAGATCAGATTTGGAAATCATTGCCGACAGCCGTTCGTCAGCCTTTACAAGCCCTCTGGTGGCCGAGTGCCAGCTTGGCCGTGGCAGCCCACCCGCGACCGCTCATCACCACAGCTCCATGCAATCCTCAATTGGTGCCCCGCACCATCCCTAATCCCGTCGAGCGGTACCTGATCGCGATGCGCACCGCGCACTCCCTCGGTACGCACACCGCAGAAACGACCTTCTACACCCCTTTCGCGAACCTTCTCAATACAATCGGGGAGCGAATAAGGCCGAAGGTGCATTTCCAGGCCCATCCCGGCACTCACGGCGCTGGCTTAGCCGACGGCGGTCTCTTTCCGCTCTCACGCAGCACGCAGCGGGAGCCGCTTCCCGGTCAACTGCCTGAGCGTGGCGCTGTCGAGATCAAGCCGCCTGGAACTAGCCTCCCTACGCTCGCGCAATCCGCACAGGTGCGCCGCTACCTTGAGACATACGGCCTCTGCCTTATCACCAATTACCACCAGCTTCAGCTTCTCGAGCTCCTGAACGGTCAGCCTCACCTCCTAGAAAGCTACGAGCTGACTGCCACCGCCGACGACCTCTGGCACCTCCCGCTCGGCAACCTTGCCGCTCAGCATCAGGAAACTCTCGCCGACTTCCTCCTCCGCGTCATGACCCGAAAGGTGCCGCTCGAAAAGCCCAAGGACGTCGCTTGGCTGCTCGCCTCCTACGCGCGAGAGGCCCGCGCCCGCGCCGCTACCCATCCTCTCGCCGCCTTCGATGGCGTCAAATCCGCGCTGCAGGAGTCCCTCGGCATCACCTTTGAAGGTGATAAAGGTGAGCATTTCTTCCTTTCCACCCTTATCCAGACGCTCTTCTACGGCATCTTCTCTGCCTGGATCCTCTGGCGGCGCTCGCCGCAAGCCCGCGCACCCCAAGCTGTCTTCAACTGGCGCCTCTCCGCCGACTACCTGCGCATTCCCGTCCTTCGAACCCTCTTTCACGCGGTCTCCGAACGTGGCGCTCTCAACACCGTCCAGATCATCGAAGTCCTCGACCACGCCGAGGATGCACTCAACCGCGTCCAACCTGCTTTCTTCACCACTTTTAATGAGGAGGATGCCGTCAACTACTTTTACGAGCCGTTCCTCGAAGCATTCGACCCTGAGCTCCGCAAGCAACTCGGCGTCTGGTATACACCACGCGAAATTGTCCGATACATGGTTGAGCGCGTGGACCACCTATTGCGCTCGGAGCTCCGCGAGCCACTCGGCTTAGCCAGCCCCAATGTCCAGGTACTCGACCCCTGTTGCGGTACCGGGGCTTACCTAGTCGAAGTCCTCCACCGCATCGAGCGCACGCTCAAAGAACGTGCCGGCGACGACGACGCTTTCGTCGCCGCTGACCTCCGCCGCGCCGCCACCAGTCGCATCTTCGGCTTCGAGATCGTGCCCGCACCCTTCGTCATTGCGCACCTCCAAATCGCCAGCCTTCTCGAAAACGCCGGCTCTTCGCTCACGATAGACCAGCGAGCACTAGTCTTCCTCACTAATGCCCTCACCGGCTGGGTACCCGCGCGCAATCCCCAATCCAACTTCGGCTTTCCTGCCTTCGTAGAAGAACGGGACGCCGCCGATGCCGTCAAACAGGCGGATACCATCCTCGTCATCCTCGGCAATCCGCCCTACAACGGCTACGCTGGCATCGCAGTCGGGGAAGAGCGCGATCTTTCCCATGCGTATCGCGCACCAGTTGACGGTCTACCGGCAGCGCAAGGGCAAGGATTGAACGAGCTTTATGTGCGATTCTTTCGAATCGCGGAGCGCCGGATTACGCAAAATCGCGAGCACCGAGGTGTCGTTTCGTTCATCTCGAACTATTCCTGGCTTGACGGTCTGTCTCATCCGACAATGCGTCATCACCTGCTCAATAGCTTCAATGGAATTTACATCGATAATCTGCATGGCGATCGGCGAATCAGCGAGTACGCCCCGGATGGTCGCACCAGCGAAACGGTATTCGCGATGCAAGGGCATAGCGTTGGAATCAAGGTGGGAACGGCCGTTGCTACGCTCGTCAAGACCGGAGCTCCCGTCACTTCGAGCACAATCGGATACCGTGACTTCGACGATGCACGCGCTAACGAACGCCGCGGCCGCCTGCTTGCATCCAGCGATGAGACCGACAATTATCGACACATCACACCGAATAGAGCTCTGGGGCTCCCATTCAAACCTCGTGCGTTTACGAACACCTATCTAACTTGGCCGAAGCTGCCGGATCTTTTTCCAGTTTCTTTCTCTGGTATCAAGACAGCCCGAGACACATTTCTCGTTGACATTGATCGCGAGCCACTCGTCGACAGGCTGACACAATATCTCGACAGTGCTATTCCGGACGAGGGTATCGCTCAACTGTTCCCCATCATTATGAAAGACGTCCCCAGATATGATGCGCGAGCCATTCGCCGCCAATTACTGGCACAGCGGGAGACGGAGCTTAGGTCACAGGAGGAACAAAACCCACGGCCCAGAGAAATTTCTCAGCGCAAAATAACAGAGGCAAACATTCAACCGTACTACTACCGCCCTTTCGATTTGCGATGGCTCTACTACGAACACCACACGAAGCTACTCGACGAAAGGCGGGAGGAGTATTGGAACGCGCACCGGCGTGTTCCGACGATGATCTCGGCTCAGGCTAACAGGCGAGAATACGACCCACCTGTTGTCACCCGGTCACTCGCGAGTTATCACGTAATCGAGAGAGCTTCGATTATCATCCCGATTTCTTATGGCGTTAATAGCGCGCCCGGTGTAACGGAAGAAGTTCGCAATTTGAGCAACCTCGTTCCACTGCCTGGTGCAGCAGCCGACGATCCAGACTCCGTCTTCTTTCACGCCCTGGCCATAATGCACACTCCGCAGTACCGCCTCGAAAACGCGGGCGCTCTCCTCGGCGACTGGCCGCGTATTCCGATTCCTGGTACAGCTGAACCGCTCGCTTACTCCGCCAGCCTCGGTCGCCGCCTCGCTGAACTTCTCGACCCCGAATCCTCCATTGAGCTGATCGCCGAGTGGAGCTTCCTGGGTCGTCTCATCCTGGCCCCCGAACTCCCCGAAGGCGCACCAGACCGAGACCTGCGCAACGCTGCTCGCCTCGCTCTCACCGCCGGCTGGGGAGGCGCCGGCCAGGGCGCTGCCGTCATGCCTCGCCGCGGTGACGGCCGCGAGCGCGACTACACTCCTACTGAACTTGCTCGCATCACCACTCTCGCCGCTACCCTCCACCTACCCTCCGAAGCCGCTGTTGACCTACTTGGCTCGCGATGCTTCGACGTCCACCTCAACGGCGCTTCATTCTGGACCTGCGTCCCTTCCAACGTCTGGAACTTTACCCTCGGCGGCTACCAGGTCCTCACAAAGTGGCTTAGTTACCGCGAACAGCCGCTGCTAGGTCGTCCCCTGGGGGAGGACGAAGCTCGCTACTTCGGCCAAGTCGTTCGTCGGATCACCGCCATCCTTCTACTCAGCCCGGCCCTTGACGCCAGCTACGTAGCCATACTCCCGACCGCCACCCGTCTCCTCACGTGATGGTGTCGGGAGCGAAGTGAGAGGGGAATGTCCGCGCGAAGTCAGTGACGGAGTTTTAGGTCAAAGTCCCCTTCAAAGTCAGTAATGCTCATGTTAAGTGCCCACACACGCATTCAGAAAACTCGGAGCGTTTGCTCCGAATTATATCGCGAATGATGAAGAAACGTTTGGCCCAGGAGTGATCGGCCCGGGACTGAGGGATCTGTCCGCGAATTGGAATTTCACCCGATCCCAACTCGATTGCATCAGGCAGGTTTGCGGATTTTCGTCCGCTTTGTCTCAACAGCGCGGAGGCGCGTTCCGCGGATGCGCTTTTCAAGTTCACATACGGCTTGGAATGTCTCAGTATCGATCTGCTGCATGTAGATTTCTCGTGTGGTTTCCGCCTTGGAGTGACGCAGCTGCCCTTGAATGGGCTTGTCGGCCACGTGCTGATGATGTTGGACCGTGGCATAGCCACGCCGGAACCAGTGATACGAGACGCCTGGCAATCCGATTCTTTCGCCGGCGGGCTTCAGTATGTCCTCCGCCCAATTGGTAGCGATTATCGGAGTGCTGTTCCGAGTGGGAAAGATGTACGACTCAGGATCACTTCCATTCGTTAGACCATATTCCCGCCAACCAAGAATGTCTTTGGCAAGCTGAGGAGGAACTGCGACCTTTTGGGCAGCCTTGCCTTCTCCCGCAATCTTCCCCGCCCACTCCTTGATCTTGTGAGTTCGGGAGCAAAATGAGCGTTGGATATCCAGTACGTACATCCCATTCTGTTCGTGAAAATCCTTCCACTTCAGAGTGAACAGTTCGCCGCGACGAACCGCGCAAAGGAAAAGAATGTTGAGGATAAGCCGGTCACGAGGAGTCTTGATCTCCTCGGAAAGCGCTATGAACTGGTCGATGGAAATCGACGGTTGACTCTGCGGCTTCTTGATGCGCTTGGGAACCCGTTGTGTTTTCGGGATTAAGCGACTCGCGTTTCCCTGGATCACGCCCAGATCACGCGCCGTGTCAAGAATCGCTTTTGTGTACGTGAACGCTTTCTTCGCCGTCCACAGCGAAAACTTGCGATCAGCAATCTCTTCCATGAAGCGGCGAATGAGATCTTCGTCGTTCATCTCCGAGATGCTGTAATCGCCGAAAAAGGAAACCAAAAAGGAGTCCCGATAATACTCCCAATTGATCCGGGAGTTCTCTTCCAGCCCTTCCTTCCGTCGCTTCTCATAAACGAGCGAGATGAAGTCCTTGACCTTCATCTCTGGAAACCCGTTGGACGCTTCGCGTGTAGCGTTCTGAGCCGCACGCGAGAGCGCTACGGGCGAATAGGATTCGGCGAAGACTTGCCAGCAGATCTTTTTCCATTGCAATCTCGCCTGCTTGATGTCGCGTAGACCTGGACCATGCGAGCTTTTTGGGCCGATTTCGTAGGGTCCGCGTATAACCCGTACCCTTCGACCGTTCTGAATTTCATACGCATTCCAGCGTGCCACAAACCGGGCCCCGTCCTGCGTTTTAACCTCAGCGACCCAACCCTTTCCAATCGGTCCAAGCTTCGGCGCCTTCATGCCTTTCGGGAGTGTATCAGCAGGACGCATAATTCAAGCAAGGCTAGGCAGCAGATTCCTTCTTGCGTTTCCAGCTTGGCCGGATTTCGATCTGATCACGCATCCACGCATATAGCGCTCTCTTCGAATACCGAATTTGACGACCCATCGTGCGAATGTGCGGCACGATCGGTTCAGTGCGTGTCGTATGGTCGCGAAGCCATTGCTTTTTCACCTTGAGGATGAGGCAGACCTCCTCGTCAGTTAGCAACTCGTCTTCCTCGACATCGAGCTTTGCCGGCCATGGCAGATCAGCAATGTCTCGCGGATTGGGCCTCAGAAGTCCTTTCATCTTGAAGTGTCCAATTGAACCTTTATGATGCGCCGCGCCAGCTTCTAGCACGGAATCGTTCGCCAGGATTCGTGCTGCCCGACCGAAAGGCGCGAAGTGCTCTGCGCAATGCTCTACCGATCACTGCGTTGCCACCGCCGAATGACCGTTGCGATCGTGCGCTGATGCCCTTGATTCGTCAGAGCTTTCCGCCGGCATGTGAAACCGGTGCTGGAAATGCCGCTCCGCCGATTCCAAACGCTCGAGAGCGTCCAAGAGCTGAAGACTTGACTCTTGAAGCTGGGCCGAGTGACGCCCGAGCTGCTCGATGTTCTTAATTGCAAATCGGATGCGATCGCACGCCGTGCGCGCTTGGTAGGCAAGTTCGAATTCGTTCAAGGATGGTCGGGTTTGAATGTGTGATTCAACTGCGGAAATTACACGCTGCAGAAATTTTGCATCCATTAGCAGTTCTCCGAAATAGACTTGAGGGAGGACATTCCGGTGAGGAGTCGCAGAGATCTAGACGACTGCATCCTTCCAGATGAGGTGCGGAATCCTCCCTTCAATTACAGCGAGGGGAATTCGCGACCAAATCCGACAGCAAATCTCAAAAAAATTGAAGACAGGATCGGTGTCGATGGTGTCCGAGGTTGTTGGACCAACAACACCGACGAGAAGCAGTTTCGCGGGGCCGCTTGTGTACCATTGTTGACGGGACGACATTTTCATTGGAACGGTCGATTGAGAACGAACAGCCCGCCTCACTGCCGTGGCTAAACGTACAGAATGAAGCTGCGACCGGAGTCAAGGCGTTCCGGCAATACGTTCAGCTCACGAAACCCCGAATCACCCTCTTGATAGCGATTTCCACAGCTGTCGGCTACTGCTATGGAGTAAGCGCAGGCTTTCATTGGTTCACGTTTCTAAACGCGGTACTCGGTGCCGCTCTTATGGCCGCTGGTTCCGCAACATTGAACCAGTGGTGGGAGCGAGATATCGACGCCCAGATGAACCGGACGAAGGCACGCCCCATTCCTTCCGGAACCGTGAAAGCGAATGACGCGCTCGTGTTCGGAGTCGGGATATCACTCGTGGGCTTCATTGAACTCCTGGTACTTTGCAATGCTCTGGCCGCGGGTCTGGGTCTGCTCACATCCGCCGGGTACCTGCTGGCCTACACACCGTTGAAACGCAAGCATCCGATCTGTACAACGATCGGTGCTTTTCCAGGTGCGACGCCAGCGCTGATTGGCTTTGCGGCTGCAAGCTCTCATCTCACTGTTGAAGCATGGGTACTGTTTGGCATTCTTTTCCTCTGGCAATTCCCGCACTTCCATGCGATTGCTTGGATCTATCGCGAAGATTATGAACGAGCTGGCGTTAGGATGCTCGCTGTAGTCCATCCATACGGAATGGCGCTGACGCTAGAGATTTTGGTAACGCTCCTTCTCCTCATCCCGATGACGTTAGCTCCGACAGCTCTACACATGACGGGAAAGGTCTACTTGGTTGCAGCGTTGTGTCTCGATTTAGCGCTGCTATATTTCGGGGTGCAATTAGTCAGAGAACGTAGCCGTCAGCGGGCTCGAAATCTACTTCTTGCCTCAGTGATCTACATACCTATTTTGTTTGCATTCCTCGTGTTTGATACTCCGCGTTTCATGATCTAAGTCGTTCGTGAGATCCACGATCATGCGGACTATCTACTTTGAGAAAATGAATGCGGGTGGGACGGAGATCTACAGACCGTAAGGGCCCCGCACAGGCGGTTGAAACACCAACGACTCCCGACCGAACTCATTGCCCTCCTGACGAAAAAGTTCGGGCCCTCGCGAGTGGTGAGCTTTCAGACACATCTATCGAAGAGCACGTGCGTGAATGTTCATGGTGCAGTGCGGAGTACCGAGATCACCAAAGAGACCTCGAGTCGAATCGCTTCATCAAGCGGTCCACCTACGGTCTTTATGTCGTCATCCTCGCAATTATTGTTGTCGAGGTGCTACGTTCGTGCCACCGGTAGGCCGAACTAATACTGTTTCGATCTAGTGCGTTGTTGGTCCGGGCACACCTTCAAAGGTGAAACCTGCCCAGAAGTATGGCACCGCTTTGTCTCCAAAGCTATGCAGCATCTCTCGTTGTGCAGAGGTGAGAGCAACCGCCGGAGAGTCGCCGGATGCGAGTCGAGAATAGAACCGCTTCATCAAGAAAAGTGATGAGCTGTCTTCAACGGTCCAGAGTGTCGAAACGACGGATTTGCCTCCCGCGAGCAGGAAGGAATTCGACAGGGTGGCAATGCCTTCCTCTCCTTCAACAGGCC
>JBAUUG010000631.1:0-14432 GCA_049582585.1 Bryobacteraceae bacterium
GTGCTGCCGGGCATCGGGCTGGCGGCCGGGAATTTCGCCGCGCTGATCTTGCCGGGCATCGTGGCGCTGACGGGGATGATCGCGGCGATGCAGGGAGTGACACTTCCGCTGGTCCTCGATCTTGGCTATGCGCGCGAGATTGACGACCGGCTGCTCTCGCCCTTGCCGATCTGGTGGGTTGCGCTCGAGAAAGTATTGTTCGGGACAATGCGCGGGACCGTGGCGAGCTCGGTTATTTTTCCGCTTGGATGGTTGATTCTGGGGAGCGGGTTTTCGGTGCGGGCCGACCGCATTCCGGTGTTGATCGGCATGATTGTTTTGACTGCCTGCATTGGCTCGACGATTGGCCTGTTGATGGGAACCATTATCAAACCGGAACAGATCAGCTTAATGTTTACGTTGATCTTCACGCCCCTGCTTTTCACCGGTTGCACCTACTATCCGTGGGGAGCGCTGCGCAACATTCGATGGTTCCAGGTGATTACATTGTTCAATCCGCTCACCTACGCGGCGGAAGGATTGCGATATTCGATGGTGCCGCCATTCCATGGGCAAAACTTTCCCACACTGGGGTTGTATTGGATTCTGCTTGCGCTGGGCATCTCCGTTTTAGTGACGTTTTTTATCGGCACGCGAACGTTTTACCGGAGAGTGGTTACCTGAGCACAGAGCCGATCGGGGATTGGGCTGCCGAGGGACTGGGTGTTACTTGTTCGCGGCGGTTCTTGAGATTTTCTTGGGCCGGCGTTCGGGGCTTTCCGCTGCGGGTTTTTTGAGATTGGCGAGGCTTCTGCGCAGGGCATCGGCGATGTCGACTACGGCGGCTGGTTTCTGAGGGGCTTCCGGCGCGGCGATAGGTTGGCCGTGCACTTTGCGCGCCAGCATCGATTCGAGCTTCTCCCGGTAGGTATCGTGATACTTTTCGGGCTGAAATGGCGCTTCGAGTGAGTGGACAAGCGTCTGGGCGAGATCGAGCTCCTTCTCACTCAGCACGGTGATGTTCGCACGGTACTCTTCGTCGGCGCGAACTTCCGAAGCGTAAAACATCGTATGGGCGAGCAGACCCGTTTTGCCCGGGCGAAGGACGACCGCGTGCTCTCGATTGTGCATGGCAAATTGCGCGATGGCGACCAGTCCGGTCTGTTGCATCGATCGGTACAGAAGCGCATAAGCCTTTTCACCTGCTTCTTCGGGCGCCACGTAGTAAGAGGTCTCGAAGTAAACCGGATCGATGTCGGCGAGCTGGACGAATTCCTGAATTTCCATTCCCGAGGAGGTTTTCGGCGCGATGCTCTTCAGCTCCTCGGGCTCGACGGTGACGAAGCGATTCTTCTCGTACTCGTAACCCTTGACCACGGATGCCTGCGGGAGGACTTCATCGGTTCCTTTGACAACCGAGACTTGCTGCACGGGACTTACTGCGGGCGCTTCGGGGCGGCGGGCGATTTCCAGTCTGCGAGGCTGGGGGGCCTCGGGCGGAGCGGGTTCTTCCGGTTCCGAGCGATAGACGCGGCGGAAACTGACACGCTCGGCACGAGCCGCACGGAACAGACGGACAGGGATGGAAATCAAGCCGAAGGTAATGTAGCCGCGCCAGACTGTGGAAGCCATAAGTTCCTCTAGTAGTGGGATTTCGAGCGCGAGAATTCGTTACCCTGGAATGAGGGCTCGACCATTGTTCCCCATGCGGCTGTGTTTTGTCGCTCTTCTACTGAGCGGCTCGGCGGTTTACGGTCAATTTACGACAACTCTGCAGCCGCAGACCGTCAATGAGTTTGATCAGTACGCAAGCAAAATCGAGCAACAGTTATCGATGCGATGGAAGGGTCAGCGCCCTTTCATTTCTATTGAGGAAGACTCTTCGGCGAGCGTGATGCAGGGGGAATTGATTGTTCGACCGGGAACGCCCGATAATCCGGTTGCGATTACGAATGGATTAATTCACGACTGGGTTGGAGCTGTGTTTATTCCCAACACGACGATGCAGAAGGTGTTGGCGATTCTGCAGGATTTTGACCATCACTCGGAAATTTATCCGGCAATCGTCAGCTCGCGTCTGATACGGCGGCAGGGCAACAATTTGGTTGGCTACTGGAGACTCGAACGGAAAGACCCGCTGGTTCCGGTGGTGCTGGACGTGGAACAAGAGGCGCACTACCAGGAAGCCGGGCCACGCAAATGGATTTGCGAGGCTTACGCCAGGAACATCTCTGAGCTGGAGAATGCCGGCACTCCACGAGAGAAGAAATTTCCGCCGGGCGAAGGAATGGGGTTTCTGTGGCGGATGTATTCCTATTGGAGTTTGGAGGCGGTAAATGACGGCGTCCTGGCAGAGTGCCGGACACTTTCGCTGTCGAGGAACGTCCCGGCGGGGCTGGCATGGGCGATCAAGCCATTCATTCAGAGCCTGCCGCGCGAATCGCTGGCATCTACGCTGCGGAATACGCGGACGGCGGCGACGAAGTGAAGCGGCGTGTTACCGGATGTAGCGGTTGAGGGTATCGGGGCATCCAATCGAAAAGGGCATGAAATGACAGACACACAAAGCCGAGTTCTGAAATCGGTTTACTTCGTCCTGGGGCTCGCGCTGCCGATAGCGGGGTGGGTGCTTTGGTCCAAAACGGACGGGTTCACCTGCTGCGGGAAGAAGACGCGGGTAGACAAGGCGCACGATATCACGGTGGAAGATAGTTTTCCGGCGAGCGATCCTCCTTCGGCGTGGTGATTTTTACGCAAGGCCTTCCGGTATACTGAAGCTCAGCATGGACCAGAAAAAGCCTTCGTTCCAGCCGGTTGCGTTCACCTTGACGATACTGGCCGCGATGTTGCGATTGGCGCCGCATCCGCCGAATTTTGCGCCAGTGGGGAGCGTGGCGCTGTTCGGCGGCGCAAAGCTTCGCGGATGGCAGGCATACTGCGTGCCGCTGCTCGCGATGCTGGTGACGGACCCCATTCTCAGCCACATGGCGGGATATTCGGCATACTCCTGGGCGACTCCGGTCATCTACGGCTGCTTTCTGATCAACGTGGTGCTCGGACGTGTATTTCTCAGGAGATCGAGCAGCGCATGGCGGATTGCTTCTGTCGCGGCGGCAGGCAGCGTACAGTTTTACCTGATTACGAACCTGTTCGAGTGGTGGGCTGGGATGTCGCTTTATCCGCACACCTTGGGCGGCTTGGCGACGTGCTACATTGAGGCGCTTCCGTTTTTCGGGCGCACGATACTCGGGGATTTGTTTTACTCGGGCGTGTTGTTTGGCGCATATGCGTTGTTGAGTCGCAGAGTGCCTGCCGAGCGTCAGAGCCAGCCCGCACTGTAAAGACATTTTGCCGCGTCTGAGAATCTTGGCCCTCGCGCTGTGGTGCGCGATTTCGGCGAGCTTCGTCCATGCGGCTGTCACTCGTGTAGAACTGATCAGCAGAACCGATGTGCGGAACGGCGCGTCTTTCGGGAAGACCGGCGCGTATGAACGCATTGCCGGCAAGGTTTATTTCGCCGTCGATCCCAGGCTCGCGCCCAATCGCTTTGTGGCCGATATCGATCTTGCGCCAAGGGACAGTCGAGGGCTGGTTGAGTTTTCGGCCGACCTCTACGTGTTCAAGCCGCGCGAACCGGCGAAGGGGAACGGAACAGCGCTGATCCAAATTTCGAATCGCGGCGGCAGATCGTATAACTTCGCTCAGAGCAGCTCTGAGGCGCAGGCGGCCGAAACGCTGGGGGATCGATTTCTGTTCGAGCAGGGCTACACGGTGGTTTGGGTCGGGTGGGAATTCGATCTGCCTCCTAAGCCGGATCTGGTTCGTGCTTACCTTCCAATCGCAACAGATCACGGGAAAACAATTACTGGAATAGTGCGATCGGAGTGGACGGGGGATGCGCAGCAAGGGACGATTCCGCTGGGCGACAGAGGACAGATCGGCTATGGAGCTCTGGATGCAGGCTCGGCGAAGAACAAGCTGTTCGTGCGCGACACCGTTCGGGGCGCACGGACGTTAATTCCTCATTCAGAGTGGAGATTCAGCGATGCGACGCACGTGACTCTGAATGGCGGTTTTGCGCCTGGACGCATTTACGAGGTGGTGTACGAGACGAAGGATCCGGAGGTTGCGGGTCTGGGGCTTGCGGCGGTCCGCGATTTCGTTTCGTTCCTGAAATATGGCGGGGCGGAAACGGCGCTCGACGATCAGCACAAGTTCTTAAAACGGGCGATTGCGTTTGGCGTGTCGCAGAGCGGGCGATTTCTTCGTGAGTATCTTTACGACGGGTTCAATGAGGATGAGAAGCATCGGCAAGTCCTGGATGGGGTTTGGGCGCATGTAGCGGGCGCTGGGCGAGGCAGTTTCAATGAGGGGTTCGCGCAGCCGTCCCGGGACGGGCATCCGTTTTTGAATGTGTTTTATCCGGTGGATGTTCCGCCGTTCGACGAAGAAGGGTTGCTGGAAAAGTCGCGGCGGGCGCATGTTGTTCCGAAGCTTTTCCTGACCAACGGCGGTTACGAATATTGGGGGCGTTGTGCCTCGCTGATTCATACCACGGCAGATGGAAAGGCCGATGCGCCGCCTTCTGCGAACACGCGCATTTATTTCTTTGCGAGCTCGCAGCATTTCGGGGGAACCATTCCGCCTGCGCCCGCGCCGACGCAGAACTTGACGAATACAAACGATTACCGCTACGGGTTGCGCGCGCTTTTTGCGGCGATGCAGAGCTGGGTGAAGGATGGAACCGAGCCGCCGCCGTCGCAGTTTCCGCGGCTGAGCAGAAGTGAACTGACGACTATCGCCGAATTGAGATTTCCGAAGATTCCCGGCGTTGAGGTTCCCGAGCACAAACGTGAAGCGTATCGGCTCGATTTTTCAATGGAACCGCCGAAAGCGGGCGAGCCATTTCCGACTTTTGTGCCTCAAGTGGATGCTGACGGCAATGATCTCGGGGGCATTCGAATGCCTGAAATTGCAGTGCCGCTGGCGTCTTATACGGGCTGGAATCTGCGGAGCGCGTCTATTGGAGCGCCTGCGGAGATGCTGAGTTTCTTTGGATCCTGGATTCCATTCGCGCGAGATCGGCAGGATCGCGTTCAACGGGGAGATCCCAGATTGTCAGTCGCGGAACGATATGGGAGCGAGCGGGAGTATCTAGATAGGATCGACAAGGCTGCTGAAGAGCTGGTGCGGTCCGGTTACGTGCTGGAGATTGATCGGCCGATGCTGCATGAGCGGGCGGTTAAGGAGTGGGAGTATCGGCGGTTAAACTAAGACTGCAGGCCCGGTCTTCTGTCAGCGGCATGAATATTCAGTGTCATATTCTGCCGCTGACAGCAGCCCGAGCTATACGCCTTCCGAGCCGTGCAGCTTTACTAACTTGTTGTAAATGCCAAGGGTCAGGAATGTCGGCGCCCAATGGCCTACAAAGGTCGCCTTCTTCTCGTCGCCTGAGATTTGAAAAATCAGCGACGTGACAATCGAGCCAAGGGCGGCCCACAGGAACAAATCCGAGGGAAGCTTCGCCGTCTGCTGCTCAATGGTCCGCGCTACGGGACCTTCGCGGTGCTCTTTTCGTGCCCCTGGTTGCGGGTCGGTAGCCGCTAAATCTTTATAATCCATTTATTGTTGTCTCCTTCCTTACGTATGACTGATTCCCGTTGAGATGTGAGCGACTTATTTTTTTATTCGTAGCGCAAGGCTTCGGTGGGATTCAATTGGGAAGCCCGGCGCGCCGGCAGAAGACCGAAACCCACGCCTACCGTGAATGAGACTGCGAAAGCGACCAATATGGAAAGAAGGGAAATCGGCACGTGCACTTGCGTGGTCACAAAACGCACACTGAGCGGCAGGGCGAGGCCGACGATGATTCCGATTGTTCCGCCGGCGAGACTGATGAGCACGGACTCGACGAGGAATTGAAGCATGACTTCGCGCCGGGATGCTCCTATGGCCATTCTCAATCCGATCTCACGGGTGCGCTCCGTCACAGTAACCAGCATGATGTTCATAATGCCGATGCCGGAGATGAGTAACGCAATGGTGGAAACGATGACCAGCACTATAGTCAGCACGTTGGCGATTTGATTGGCCGTTTCAAGAATAGCGGTCAGGTCCTGCACGTTGTATGTCGCGCCGCTGCGATGGCGGGCCTCGAGAATGCGAACCACATCTTCCCTGACCGCCGGGACGTCCGCGGCATTCCGCACCTCAATGTAGACCGGGTCAATGCGCTCATACTGCATGAAGTACTTCATAACCGTGATGGGAATGAGGATGGTTTCGTCAGTGATCTCGCCCTGGCCGAAAGTGCTGGTTTTTTCGCGAAAGGTGCCGATGACGGTGAATTGAAGCTGGCTGAGTTTAACGTTTTGGCCAAGCGCAGCGTCCTGATTTCCGAAGATGCGTATGGCAAGCTTCTCGCTCAGCATGGCTACGTGCTCGCGCAGTGTCATATCGCTCTCATCAAAAGCCCGGCCACGCAGAACGATCAGATTGCGCACTGGCGCGTATTCCTCGTCGACGCCGTCGATGGTTACGGTGCGAACTTTGCCGTTGACCACGATGTGATCATTCGTGTTCATGACCGCGGATGCAGCAATGATGGTGTTTCCGAGCGAATCGCGAATGGCTTGCACATCCGCGAGCTTTACGAAATCGGCTTCAACTTGAGCAGTATTCTGACCACCCGCCTGATAGCTTGCATAGACCAGATTCGAACCGATTCCGCGGATCTGATCGAGAATCAGGTCCTTACTTGCGAGCGAGATGGTGACAACCAGGATGACCGAGGCGTTCCCGATAATCAGGCCGAGGGCGGTGAGGAAGGTGCGAAGGCGGTTGGCGCGAAGAGCCTCAAGGCTGAAGCTGATGGCCTCGGAGAAATTCATCCCGCCCTTGTGCGGTGTTGGCGCCGGCGGGGGCGTGACTACGGGGGAGGGCGAGAGGGATGGCTTCGTCTCGAGGAGATTCATGTCATGTTAAGACCCGGTTTTAGGCACCGCCCACCTGCTTCAGCAAGCGCATTGCGTCATCTTTAGGAGGGTCGTCAACTGTGACCTGGGCCTGCAGGTATCGCTCGAGAAGAAGCTTAGCCTCGTCCGGGTTTCGCTTTTGCTTAATCAGAGTATTCGCGTGAGCGAACCACACCTGCGGAGCAGCGGGTTCGATTCTTTCGGCCTGAAGAAAGAGGGCGTCGCTTTCACGCGTGCGGCCTTCCGTGGCCAAGAGCTCAGCGAGGGCGACGATGTGACCGGTTCCGCGGGGAGCGGCTGCAACTGCCTGGCGCAGGTGCTGCTCCGCGGTTTGGTATTCGTTGCGCTTCTGATCCAGTTTGGCTTTGGCGAAATAGCTTTCCGGCGGATCGACAGCGGACATTTTCTCGGCGACGGCGAGCGCCTTGTCATATCCGCCGCCGAGGAAGCCCGGCGCCTCGAGATAGTAGTCGAAGAGGTCACTCAGCGCATCGGTGTTTTTGGAATCCAGCTCTACGGAGCGTTCGAATGCCCGACGGGCTTTGGAGGCGAAAACGGGTGCGGAGAACGGGTTCGAGGTCTCCGCCCGCTTTCCGTAAGCGCGGCCCAACCAATCCATATATTCGCTGTTATTCGGCTGTGAAGCGGTGGCCTTTTCCAGGTAGTCAGCGGCCTTTTTGAAATCTCCGAGCATGAAGGAATTGCGGGCCATCAGGAAGCCGACCGCTGGATTAGTGCTGCTCGGGTCGAGTAGCTGGTCGAGTAACCTGAGCGAAGCCCGATAATTGGTATGCTGATACAGTTCCTCTGCTTTGGAGAGATCTTCTTTGGAAAGACCTTCGGCGGGTAATGGCGCAGCAAGCGCCACGAGCGCAGTCAGAGGAAACAAGCAGGCAAAAAACCGTGACAACAAAGCTCCTTATTTATCTCGCATTATATTGCGCGCATTATATTGCAATTGATTCGCTATATCAACAAGATGCCTGACGTGAGCTGGAAGTTGCATGGGGACGGCAAGATCGTCTCGGCCACCTTGGAATTCCTTGGAAACCGATGTGATACGGAATTAAACGCCCTGCAGTCAAACGCTATAGTTAAGGAGAGATAAAGATATGCTCGCCGGGTCGCGACGTTTGCTTCTTCTAAGCGGTTTTGTTCTCCTGGTGGCCTCGAGTGCCTGGGCCCAGACAACGACCATTGAGGGCGATGTCAAGGATGAAAACGGTCAACCTCTGAAAGGCGCGGTCATCAAGCTGGACCGCACCGATATCAAAGGCCACTATCAGGTGAAATCGGACAAAAAAGGCCATTGGCTGTATACGGGCCTGCCCATGGGGAAATACGATCTTTCGTGCGAAGTAAATGGCCAAGTAGTTGACAAGGTCAACAATGTTCAATCGAAGTACGGCGATTCCACGACGGTGAACTTCGATGCCGGCAAAATGAAGCAGGCGCAAGCCGCAGCCGCGCAGGCAGCCGCAACCGGGCAAGCAGCTCCGGATGTCGAGCGGGGGATGAGTAAGGAGCAGAAAGAGCAATACGAGGCGCAGTTGAAGCAGCGATCGGAGTCCATGAAGAAGAACAAGGCTCTGAACGATGCTTACAATGCGGGCCAAGATGCCCTGAAGGCAGCCGACGCGGAGCCCGACAAGACGAAGAAGGCGGCGGATTACCAGACCGCAGTCGACAGTTTGAACAAGGCGGGTGAGTTGGATGCGAATCAGGCGGCTGTTTGGGACAGCTTGGGTGAGGCTTACGCAGGTTTAGGCGACACTCAGACGGGTGACGACAAGAATAAGTCATACGATTCGGCGATCGCCGCTTATAACAAGGGATTGGCGCTGAAGCCGGATGATGCCGGGGTTTACAACCAGATTGGCAACATCTACGGCAAGGAAAAAAAGATTCCCGAGGCAACGCAGGCTTTGACGAAAGCGGCTCAGCTCGACCCGGCGATGGCGCCGAAGGCTTACTTCAATATGGGCGCGAATCTGGTGAACAGCGGAAATAACGACCAAGCGGCCGAGTTTTTCAAGAAAGCGATTGACGCGGACCCCAACTACGCTGAGGCTCATTATCAATATGGGATTGCCCTAATGGCTAAAGCGACGGTGGATAACAAGACGGGCAAGATCACGCCTCCTGAAGGGACCGCCGAGCAATTCCAGAAGTATCTCGAGCTCAAACCGAACGGGCCTTACGCGCAATCGTCGAAAGACATGCTGGCGTCATTAGGCGAGACGGTCCAAACGGAAGTTAAAGTTCCGCAGAGCAAGAAGAAGAACCCCAAATAGCAGTGATTCGCGCGCTCCTGGAATTACTGTTCTTTCTCTTGGCTGCCATGGTGGCTCGGGCTGTCCTGAGCAGCTTGGTCAAGGGATACAGGAATCGCGCCGGATCCGCGGGTGCGAACGGGTCAGTAGGCAATCCTCCGGTTATGCCCACTGGGGGCGGCGATCTGCACAAAGATCCGGTTTGCGGAACCTTTGTTTCTGAAGCGACGCCCTTCCGGCAGCAGGTGGGACGCGAAACGTTCTTCTATTGCTCAAATGCGTGCCGTGAGAAGCACGCCCTGGTTGCGCGGTGAGGTTGCGCGGTGATCCCTGAGGACCAAGGCGGTGGAAAGAGTACTCCACGACAAGAGCATCAACGACTATCTGAACGCGATCAGAAGAAAGTTCGGCGTGGCAGCCCAAATTGAGCGGTAGGAGCGATGAATGCATCGTCTATTCGCGATACGGATGTCCTGATCATCGGTGCAGGGCCAACGGGCCTGGTATTGGCTCTTTGGCTTACCCGGTTGAATGTCCGCGTGAGGGTCGTCGACAAGACGGCGGAAGCGGGTACTTCGTCGCGCGCGCTTGCGGTGCAGGCACGGACGCTCGAGCTGTACAGGCAGATCGGCCTCGATGACGCGGTTGTCGAGGGTGGACGGAAGGTCATCGCGGTAAACCTGTGGGTGACCGGCAAGAAGGCGGCGCGCGCCGTGTTCGGCGAGCTGGGCGCGGACGTCAGTCCGTTTCCGTTTGCACTGGTGTTTCCGCAAGACGAGCACGAGCGTGTGTTGATCAATCGCCTGGGAGAGGCGGGCGTCCAGGTTGAGCGCCGGACAGAGCTGCTGGGCTTCGAGGATTCGGCTGGCCGTGTGCTCGCGCATTTGAAAAAGCCGGATGGAGCGGCGGAGACTTGCGAGGCAGCCTACATTGCCGGATGCGACGGCGCACGTTCCATCGTGCGTGAGGCGCTGAAGATCGGATTTCCGGGCGGAGAGTACACCCATCTTTTTTACGTCGCCGACGTGGAGGGTAGCGGACCAGCAATAAACGGCGATGCGCATGTCGGTTTGGAAAAGGCCGATTTTCTCGCGATCTTTCCATTGAAGGGGGAAGGGCGCGTGCGGCTGGTCGGCACGGTGCGCGAAGAAGCCCAACGCCGGCACGAAAAACTGGAGTGGAACGATGTCGGCAAGGGCGTGATCGAGTGGATGCGCATTGACGTCGAGCGCGTGAATTGGTTCTCGACATACCGGGTGCATCATCGGGTGGCCGATCGTTTTCGCCAGGGCCGTGCGTTCTTGGCCGGCGACGCTGCGCATATTCACAGTCCCGTGGGCGGGCAGGGCATGAATACCGGAATTGGTGACGCGGTGAACCTGGCCTGGAAACTCGCCGCGGTCGTGCACGGGCGCGCGGATGCGCCACTGCTCGACAGCTATGAACCAGAACGAATCGCCTTCGCCCGGCGTCTGGTCGCCACAACCGATCGGGCCTTTACCGCCGTCACGAGTCCGGGCGCGATCGCTCAGCTGGTGCGGCTCGATATGGCTCCGGTCACTATTCCGGCGCTTTTCAAATTCAGGACGGTTCGACGTTACATGTTTCGCACGGTGTCACAGACGGGAGTGAACTACCGTGGAAGCAGCTTAAGCGAGGGGCGGGCGGGAACCCTTCACGGTGGTGACCGTTTGCCATGGGTGAAAACGGACATGGACGGCGTGGAGCAAGATAATTTCGCGCCGCTGACCTCGCTCGACTGGCAGGTTCATGTGTACGGCCGCGCGACGCCCGAGATCCAGGCGGCGTGTGACGAGCGAAAGTTGCCGCTACACGTTTTTTCATGGCGTCCTGAGATGAATCGAGCCGGGCTGCGGCGCAATGCCGTGTATCTGGTGCGGCCTGACGGTTATGTGGGCCTCGCCGATCCTAAAGGGGGCGCGACGGCGATCACGTCCTATTTCGACGCGCGCAAGCTCAGGCCGAGGAGATAGAAAGTCACGTTGGTACAACGTTAATCATGAACTGGGCTGCGATTGGGGCCGTGCTGATGGCGCTGGCCGTGGCGATGGGCGCGTTTGGCGCGCATGGATTGAGGAGCAGGCTGGATGCGTATTCCATGTCTGTCTATGAGAAGGCTGTGTTCTACCACTTCATTCATGCGCTAGGCATTCTGTTGGTGGCGCTGTTGGCCCGCACGAGCGCGATTACGGTACAAGGACAAACGCGGGTTGGCTGGTTGCTGCTGGCCGGGATCGTGATCTTCTCGGGGACTCTGTACGCGTTGGCGATTACGGGCGCGCGAATCCTGGGTGCGATTACGCCAATTGGAGGCCTCGCGTTTATTGCCGGCTGGCTCCTGCTCGCTTACGAAGTGGCGCGCGTGCAACGGAGCTGATTGCTTTCACTTGGACAAGAGTGCGCGCGCCGAGATTGTCGGGCAACTCATAGCGGCACAAGATTTCGGCATGGACGCGGTGCTTCGCCGCTTCTTCGAGCTCTTGGCCGACATCGGGGCCTTTGTACAGGATCAGGCGCGCGCCTCGATCGAGCGCTTTGCTGAACATCTCGAGAATGCGAGCAAGAGGGGCGATGGCGCGAGCGGTAATGATTTCGGCTACGCCTTGCGCGGCGTGTTCTTCGGCGCGTTGAGCCACGACGTGGACGTTTGGCAGCTCAAGGGACTCGACTGCCGAATCGACAAAACGGGCTTTCTTCTGGATGGATTCAGCGAGCGTAAATCGGGTGTAGGGCAAGACAAGAGAGAGCGGAATGCCCGGGAACCCGGCGCCGGTACCGGCATCCAAAACCCGTTTGGCTTCGTGGAAATGCCGCCATGGAGCGACTGAATCGTACACGTGCTTGATGGCGGCTTCGCGCGGAGTGGTGATGCGCGTGAGATTCATGTGCTCATTGGCGGACGCGATCAGGCGCAGATGCTGGGCGGATTTTTCGATGAGGCGGTCGCGATGAGGCAGATCCGGCGGAAGGACGCGGGCGAGTTCCTCATCGAACTGCACAGTTCATGATTGCATTGCCGTGTCGCTGCGAAACTGGAGGTGAATGTTAACAGCGGGGATTGTGGGCCTTCCCAATGTGGGGAAGAGCACCTTGTTCAATGCGGTCACACAGACGCGAAAGGCAATGGCCGCGAATTATCGGTTCTGCACGATCGAGCCTAATACCGGGGTGGTCACGGTGCCGGATGAGCGTCTGGAAGTGCTCGCGAAAATGAGCGCGTCGAAGAAGATTGTCCCGGCAGTGTTTGAATTTGTCGATATCGCGGGTCTGGTGAAAGGAGCGAGCAAAGGCGAGGGGCTGGGCAATCAATTCCTGGGGCACATTCGCGAAGTAGACGCGATTATTCAAGTGGTTCGATGTTTTGAAGACTCGAATATCGAGCACGTCATGGATACGATCGATCCGGTCCGGGACATTGAAATCGTCAACACAGAGCTGGTCTTGGCGGATTTGGAATCAGTCGAGAAGAGAAAGGCCAAGCAACAGAAGGCGGCGAAGAGCGGTGATAAGAAGCTAGCGGCGGAAGTGGAGCTTTTGGAGAAGTTGGAGAATCATCTGGATACGGGGAAGACCGTCGCGACGTTGGATCTGGCGCCTGAAGAGAGGGCGACGGTGAAAGGATTCTTTCTGCTGACGAGTAAACCGACACTGTTCGCGTGCAATGTTCGGGAGGAAGATCTTGCGATGGCTGATGACAACCGCTATGTCCAGCAAGTGCGAGCCTACGTTCAGGCGCATCACGATACCAGCGCCATTGTTGTCTCGGCCGAGATTGAATCTGAGCTTGCCACGCTGGCGCCTGAAGATCGCGCGGAGTATTTGGCGAGTTTAGGGGTGACAGATACGGGAGCAAGCAATTTGATCCGCGACGCGTATCATCTGCTCGGGCTGCGGACGTTTCTGACGACGGGAGAGAAAGAGACGCGCGCCTGGACGATTCATGCGGGCGATAAAGCGCCGCAGGCGGCGGGCGTGATTCACTCCGATTTCGAGAAGAGTTTCATCTCAGCCGAGTGCGTAACCTACGGCGAGCTGGTTGCGGCGGGTTCGTTCGCGCGGGCACGTGAGCTTGGCCAGCTGCGCACGGAAGGCAAGGAATATGTGGTTCAGGACGGCGATGTGATCGAGTTTAAGACCTTTCTATAGCCCTTCCTACTTTTGTCTGATCTCGCGCTAGCGGGCGACGCCGGCCCCAAAACAGATCAGGGCGCAAATGAAGAACACTGCCGTGAGGCCGATGGAGAGCTTGGCATTCTTTGGAGCCGCGGATAATTCTTTCCAGGTGAGAGTACCCCAAAAGATTGCAAGTATGACGGAAGCGAGCGGCAGGATGACACTAAGCGCGAGGCCGGTTTGAGACGACGCTGCCGCTAACAGAGCGGCAAGGGCGCCGAGAATCCACAGGGCCCCGCCAACAAAGCCGAGAAAATGTTGCTGGGGACGGCCTGTGAAATAGGCATTGAAGGAGATAGGACCGCCCTCGATGGCCATATTCATGAAATACAAGTTGTATACCGGGGTGGAAAGTAATATTCCTACGGAGAACAGCAAGGCGCCCCCGTAAGGGCCGACTCCCAAATCGCCCGACATGCCCTTCGCCGCGAGCGGATAAAACAAGCCGAGAAGAATGCCGCTCATGAGGGCTACGATCAGCCCTTTGGTAGTCTTGCGCATCTTTCTGACGTGCGGACTCCGGTGAGTCGTTTTCGGCGGTTTGGCCGCGGAGAGATCTCGAAACTGGGACGCCATGCCATCGAGGAGGACAGCTGCGGTCATGAAGATGATGCCGCCGACCAAAAAAAAGACGTTATGCGCGTTGAAGTGAAAGAAGGACACTTCAATGAGCGCCAAGCCGATACTCATCGGAAAAGCAATGGACATGCCGAGGAGCGATGTCGCAGCGATGAGCAGCATATTCCCGAGATTGAATACAACGCCCGCAGCGATAAGCCAAACCTGCGCTGCCCGCCCGGCCACGAGCAGGCGATCGCTAAAGGTCAAGTCTGAACCCAGGGTTCCGAAAGTGAAAGCGGCGATCAGGGCAAGCAGTATTGCGCCAATCGCGAAATCGAAAGAGAACAGCTCAAATCGCCAACGCGTTCCCGCGCGTTTGAATGTGTTCGCCCAGGATCCCAGGCAAATCAACGACAGCAGCAGTAGAAGAAGGGCGGAAAAGTAAGTAGTG
>JBAUUG010000632.1:0-5731 GCA_049582585.1 Bryobacteraceae bacterium
CCACCAGGGCGAGTTTCTCGGTATTCCCGCAACAGGCCGGCATGTGCAGGTCTGGGGCGTTGTCATCGATAGTCTGGAGAACGGGCGTATCAAGGACACTCGCATCATTATGGATACCCTCAGCCTGATGACCCAACTCGGTGCTCTCCCTTCTTCGCATATGCCGTAAGGCTTAAGTATGGAGAAACTCTCTTAAGTCCGCCGTCCCACTTGGACGGAAAGTCGGCGAACCGGACCGGTGAATCTCAGTAAGGAACAACGGCGCTGCTTCGGCGTCATTATTCTCTCGCGAGGCAGCAAGGAAAAGAGACGTGTGGGTTTCGAGTCGGAGAGTTTCTTCCACATCAAAGGTCGGCGTTCCTATTCTGCGTCGCTCTGGAGCGTTGCGGTGCTATGGTATCCGCATGTATAGGAAATCAAATGTTGTCTCGCGTTTCGTAAGACGATTTCGAAAAAGCGGGTACAACCGCGCGCGTAGAAGCAATTGACATGCCGCTCATGAGCGCATCGTGTGGAGTCCACCTGGAGTCCAAACTCACCCGAAAATAGGCCTGGAGTCCAAACGGAGTCCAAATCGATTTCGCGTAAGTCTTTTTGTTTCAGCGGAGCCCACCTGTAAGTTGTTGATCTGACATCCCTGAAAAGGCTGGCGGCGGCGGTTCGATTCCGTCTCTGGCCACCATCTTTTCAATAACTTACAGGGCCGACTCTCAGCATTTTGCCTTTGCTAAACCTGTGAAGAGTGAATCGAGAGCTTAGCTTTACCGCGCACCGGTGCAAGGGGGCGCTGCGCCCTTTTGTATATGTACCTAATCGCCACACTGCGCCTTAGTACTAGGTACCCCAGGTTCTTGATCCTTCGCCTTAATTTTCCTAAAGTTGTCTATCCGGTGTTTCCAAGTCCCGCTCAGTATGAGTATCGGTAACCAAATCGTATTACGGAAGACTTCGCCTCCGAATAGGCCCGGTATGTACTTGGTCAGCCGCAGTACATCATCCGGGCTTATTCCGCTCGCGCTTCCGCACAAGCACGATCCTCCATGGTTCTCTTCCGCGGTCATTTTCGTCCTGACAGCAAGCGCGACTTTTTTCATTTGGAGTTATTTCAGCCGAACGCAATCTCGTTTTGAAGCCGCTGCTTCGCGAACGGTGCGTACGGGTCTTCGGGGCGGTGGATTAGGGCTGCGAGTCGAAAAACAGCAAGACGCGCTCCTGGTGACTTGGAATCGCCGCGCTGCAAACATCCAGTCCGCGGCACAAGGAATCTTGGAGATCGACGATGGCGTTCGGCATCGCACCGTACATCTCGATTCGGATCAGATCGCGTATGGCTCGGTTCTCTTCCTGACGGGATCAGATGACGTGACATTCCAATTAAATGTTGGCGACCCCCACGGCTCGATGCTGACCGAAAGCTTGCGAGTGCTTGGAAGCGGAAAAACTGTGAAAACGAATTCGGTGGCTTCGAAGGTCCAGAACGCGGCGCCGCGCGCACGGGCACGCACGGTGGCAGATCTGAACGCACCCGAACCAGTCCCGGAAGTAAAGCCTTTCCCGGATCCAAGTGAGGGTGCGGTACTATCTCCCGTACCGGATACTGAATTGCGCTCCGCTCTTGTCGCGCGAACGGCGGCAGACACCATTTCGCCTCAACTTACAAACGTCACGACAGTTTCTTCGCCGGAACGTACCACGGCGTTGGCGTTATTTCCAGTGCGAATGTCGCCGACCGATAAGTCGAAGCCGCCGCTGGGCGGTAAGCTTGCAGAAGCAGTCGCCCTACCCGAATCGCGCCCCCGGCTTGGGAATTGGGAGGACCTTGCCATGACGAATCCGCCCATTGCGGAGCCCGATGTCTCAACTATGGGAACGTACAGGCCGCCCCGGCCGGTAAAGCGATTCATACCGAACCCGAATCTGTTGCCCTACGAGGCTGGGGTTCCGCTTGGGCCAGTTGAAGTAAGAGTCAACGTCGACCAAACCGGGCGAGTAACGAATGCCTGGACGCTGGGAAGCGCTGATACTGCTCAACCAATCGCCGCTTCCGCGATTCTCGCCGCCACGCAATGGACCTTCAAACCCGCCACGTTGCACGGCAGGCCTGTCGCCAGTGCCTATACAATCCTGTTTGAGCCAAGCGCACACTCTGGCGTTCGGCGACCGAATGCGCGATCCAGAAATCCTTAGTTCACGCCTCGCGCAACATACAAATCCGATTGCATGGTCACGAAGTTATACGCATACGCCCGTCCATCCGGCGTGATGTATAGATCATGTATTTCAACCACGGGCTGGGATGGTTGAATCTGCTTCCAGGGCGACCTCCGCCCCGTCGCTATATCTACGATTGACACTGGGATCCTCTTCTCGTCCTCGCGACGCGGTCGAATGTATAGCGACCGGCTATCCGCTCGCCAGGCGACTGGAACCTCATCCGAGCCGATTCCATGAACCTCTTGCGCCGTTCCGCCATCTACGGGATATGCGAACCAGCCGCCGTGCGGCCCAGCGCTCAACACCTGCTTTCGATCAGGAGACACGATGATCAAAACAGAGTCCGGAATGCCTTCGGGACAGACTGGCTGCACCTTTCCGCTGCGCGCGTCGAAAGCCAAGCACTGCAGCTGGTTGTGCGGCCTTCCAAACACAAGATATCGCTGGTCACCATCCAGCCAGCCCATGACGTTAGCCTCGCCCATCCCTGGTACTTTAATTGACAACTCCTCGCCGGGACCCGTTGGAATTAACACCCATCGCCGTTCCCCCGCTTCATTCACCACGTAACCTGAAATCCATTTACCATCTGGCGAAAGCCCGGACGCTTGGCCATCGCCAATTCGAACCGCAGGAGATCCGTCGGTCTTTCGCACGTAGATGCTTCCCTTCCAACCTCCAGCTTGACCGGCGATGTTCGCCACAATCAGCTGACCGTCATCGGAAATGCCCCTAAGTGACCCCGAATCCAAACAGGAAAGGTCCCGCTCCGTCGCACCGTCCGACGCTTCGCCCAGGATTCCAAGCTGCAACGCCCCGGTGCTCAACAGAGCTTGACCATCTTTTGAGATGTCATAAAACGAAACCCTGGAAGGGAGAGCGACCACAGTTCGGTGACGCCCTTTGGTGTCGATTGAAAAAACAGTTCCGGGCTCGCCCGAATTGAAGGAGCGAAACCAGATTTCGTCGCCGTTTCGCGTCCAGGACAGCGATGAGTTTTCGCCCGTCGAATTGTGACCAGAGACAGTCCCCAGAAACTGCTGCTTTCGGGCCCGGTCCACCATCGTAATTCCCACGCGTCTTCCGCTCGCAAAGCCGGCATAAGCCACGCGACTCCCGTCAGGTGAAATGCGGATCATCCACAGCGGCCAAAGGATCTTATCTACTAGCACCGTTCCAATCGGATACTCCAGCCGGTTCACGCCATTTACTCTGCGAAGAACCGCCATGGACGAGCCATCCGGCGCCCAGTCCGCAGCCAGAACCCCCTCGAGCATCGGCCGCATCTGCCCGCCCGAGATGGATCCTACCGCCAGCGTCCCCGTTCCGTAATCTCCGAATGGAGCCGTCAGGAACGCAATTTCCTCCTTCGACGATACCGACATCAGTTCCGCGTCGGCAGGCAGATTCAGATCCCGCGATTCCGCGCTTCCCGGCACGGTCAGATAAATGCTCGAGTGTGTGCCGTCCCAATTAGCCGCGTATACGATATTCCTTCCATCGGATGTGAATCGCGCTGCTGTGACGTAGCCCTTTCGAAACGTGACGCGTTGAAATTCTGCCCGTTGCCTGTCTACCGTTCGATTACGCATCCAAAAGCCGGCCGTAAACAGGAACATGCCGCCCACTACCGCGGCGATCGCCCACCGCCATGTTTTCTTTCGCGCCGCCGGAGGCGCCAAAATTGCCGGCTGCACGCCGCTCATGCTGGTACCCGCAATCGAGCGCAGCGCAAACGCCAGATCTGACGCCGATTGAAACCGCTGCTCGGGCCGCTTTTCGAGACATCGCCGCACAATCGTCCCCAGCGCAGCTGGCATTCGAGCCTGTTCGTTTTCCAATTCCGGCGGTTCGGCGTTCAGAATCGCGTGCATCGTCTCAATCGAGCTCCCCGCTCGAAAGGCGCGCTGCCCCGCAATCATCTCGTACAAGACGCAACCGAAACTGAAGATGTCCGACCTCGCATCCACCGGTTCAGCGCGCACTTGTTCGGGAGACATATAGCCCACCGTACCCATCACCATGCCCGGCTCGGAAAGCGCCATCGTCGATGTCTTATCACCCGAAGTGGTGATCGTCTGCTTCGCCAACCCGAAATCGAGCAGCTTCACCTGCCCGCCGCGCGTCATCATCGCGTTTTCAGGTTTCAGATCGCGGTGGACGATCCCCAGCGCGTGCGCCGCGGCCATGCCTTCCGCCATCTGCACGGCCACTTCAATCGCCTTTCGCACCGGCAGCGGACCGCGATCGAGCACGCTTCGCAGAGACTCGCCTTCGACTAACTCAGAAACGATATAAGCGCGTCCTTCATCCTGCCCAACGTCGTAAACGGTAACAATGTTCGGGTGATTCAGGGCTGCAAGGGCTCGTGCCTCCTGCTCGAAACGCACGCGCCGTGAAGGATCGTCCGCGACATCGCTCGGCAAAATCTTGATGGCTACCGTCCGGCTTAAACGCTCGTCTCGCGCGCGCCACACCTCGCCCATGCCCCCTTCGCCCAACTTGTCGATCACGGCATAATTGCCTAGTCTCTTCCCGATCACTTCCCGAACTATAGCGCGAGGCTGTCATTGATCGCCGATTCCAGCCGGCGCGGCATTCGAACTGACCGCTTTGTGCCCGTGACGGGACTAACTCTGCGAGTGCGGCAGACCACGTAGGGCGGAGTTGTCGGTTAGTTTGTGAGCTGGCCATCGGTTGCCCATCGAGCAGGAGACGTGCTCTCAGTAATCGCAGATTGCGTCCGCGATAGACTTATCTCGGCAGATTGTATGAGACGAATCGGATTGATGGGAACGACACGTATCTGGGCCGGTGCGCTGTTACTCGCGACGAATATTGCGAGCTTATGGGCGCAAGGACCGGGCGGCGGGCGAAATGCTCAGGCGCTGTTTACTGCTCTGGATGCGGACGGTGATGGGACGCTGACACGCAGCGAGGTGGAGTCGGGGTTCAACTCCTGGTTTACGGCTTGGGACACCACGAACAGCGGGACATTGACGCGGGATCAGATTCTGGCCGGAGTGAGCAAGTTGCTGCCTGCGCCGCCCCCGGTCAAGCCCGGGCAGGGGAACACTTTTAACGGTGCCGGTAATTCGACGCCGATGACCGCGCCGCAAGCGGCTGTGGACGCCATGATGGCAGCCTTACCCACGACCCCCGGGGTAAAGCCGCTGCGGCCGCGCAGGGTGCTGGTGTTGGCGCACACGGGCGCGGGAGGGTTCGTGCATGCCTCCATTCCGCTGGCCGCGAAGGCGGTGGAAGCACTGGGAAACCAGGGTGGTTTATGGACCACGACGGTCAGCTACGACGCGGCGGATATTAACACCGAAAACCTCAAGAAATACGACGCCATTTTTCTGGACAGCACCACCGCCTGCTTCCTCGACGATCCGGATCCCTCCGTCACGGCAGCGCGGCGCGCGGCGTTGCTGAGTTTTGTGCGCGGCGGAAAGGGAATCGCCGGCATCCACGCGGCGAGCGACTCCTATCACACCGACTGCCTGGCGAGCGAGGC
>JBAUUG010000633.1:0-5566 GCA_049582585.1 Bryobacteraceae bacterium
ATTCGGGTCCATGCAAGTCGAATGCGGCTTTGAATCCTCGCGATTCCAGATCGGGAAATCCATACATGCCGCGGTCATTGCCGAAGTCGATCCAGACCGGCATTTGCGGAGGCTCGAAACGACGGTCGCCGGGCGAAATCCCAAAGAAAAATACTTCTTGCCGGGTCGGGAATATCCGGTTACCCAACACGTCCGGCATCACCTGCTTGAGCCAGGCGCCGCACGCGAACACAAACGCGTCCGCTGCGATGGTGTTTCCGTTGTACGTAAGAACGCGTTGCAGGCGGCCGTTCCCGTCGGGTGTCTTTACGGCGGCGTGCTCGTAGATACCGCCGTCTCGAATGAATTGCGCGACAACAGCCTGCACCGCTTGACGCGCCATAAGCGCTCCGCTGTTCGGCTCAAATATTGCGCAGTCCCCTTCGTCGACGTGAATCTGCGGATAACGCTTTCGCAGATCGCCCGTCGTCAGATCTTCAAATACGACCCCCACTTTGTGGAGTGTTTCACGGCTTTGCTGGGCGTATGCGTTGTTTGGTTTCGCGATCCACAGAACTCCTGTGCGATTGAGCAATTGCCGTCCAGCTCGTGCGAAGAAAGCGTCCCAAAGCGTGAGCGACCGCATCGCCATGCGAGTATAGATTTCGTCTTTGCCGTAGGACGCGCGAATGATGCGCGATTCTCCGCCGGAGCTCGCCCGCTCGTTCGCCGGCCCGTATTCATCGAGAAGGATGACCCGGTGCCCCGCGCGCCTCAGATGATAGCCAGTCCACGCGCCGAAAACTCCCGCGCCAATCACCGCGAAGGTCTGCGTAGCTCCCACAGTAGTTGCCGCAGTTGTCGCCCCGAGAGCTGCCAGGGCCAACTCCCGCCGGCTGACCCCAATACTCAAGCCGTCGCCTTCTTGCGCGAGAGCCGGTATATCTTCTTAAGCACGGGATCCTGGATACGTTCTGCCTCGTCCGAGTCGTCTGCCCGCACAGACTCCGCGCGCTGCGGCTCGCGGCGAGGAATGCCGATGCGAAATTCAATGTCGCGGATCGTGTCATCGCCCGTGACTTTCCTAAGCCGAGCGAGAATCTGTGCGGTTAATGAATGGAGCTGCTTCTGCCAAATGGCATCTTCTACCTCAACCACGAGCGTGGATCGAACCAGCTTCAATCGTGAAGTGCGCGCTGCAATCGCTTTACCGACGGCAGCAGGCCAGATAGCGCGCGCAATGTCATCTTCGGTGAGGATCTGACGGGAAACCTTCTTGTTCTTGAGAAGCCGCGCGGCGCGTTCCATGAGCGTTCTAGCCCGGGATTCGTTAACTCAAACGCGCGTGCGGCGGCGTTTGGGTTTGGCGGCTGTTCGGGCGGCGTCAGTTAAGAGACGGAGTGCGCGGTTCACCGCCTCGCTGTCGGGGAATACGCTCGCGAGCTCAGGCTCAATCAGCACCAAGTTTGTTCCCGCCATCGCCCGACGATAGTACTTGCCCCGCACGCCAGCCTTGAGATGCGACAGATCATACTCCTGTCGCAACTCGTCACCGCCTTTTTCCACCGGCATCTTCTTCATACTGTTTTCGCTCGTTGCGCGTTGCATGGCGCGCAGTTATGATCCGAATCCGCTCACCGCGTTCACAGTGAGAAACGAACACCAGATGCCCTTTCATTGTACGGCCAATGGTGATCTCCCGGCACTCTTCCGTCGAATGATCGGGATCTGGGAAGGTGATTGCAAGCCAGTCGAGGAAAACTGTTGCGGCGTCCTCAAAAGGTAAGCGATGCTTCTTGAGATTCGACTGCTTTACGCGCATCCCACTCAAACGTCACGCGACACAAGTTTAGCTTTTCGTTTCGCGCTTACAAAGGCCTTCCGGCCGGATCGGGGCTATCATTCGTTTATGGAGCTGGCAATCCGAGTACACGTCGAGGAACTGCCCGAGTCGCTGTACCTAGCCACTTCCGACGAACTCCCAGGCTTAGTTGCGCAAGGCCGCACCGTGGCGGAAGCGCTCGAAATCGCTCGCGACGTTGCGCGGAAGTTACTCGATGCCCGACGGGAAAGAGAGGGCCTTCCTCAACTACTAACGGGAGTTGAACCGGACGATTTCCTCTTCGATTGACGCTGTATTTCTCAATAAACGCATGCTTCCGGTTTCCCGTACAGCTTGGTTCCGACTCCGAGAACTCATACCTCGCCCAGCTCCGCCCGAATCGCATCCGCGATCTTGCCGGTCCACTTGTCCACTTGTTCCTGTGATTGCGCTTCGATCATCACCCGCGCCAGCGGCTCGGTTCCGGAGAAGCGAACCAGCACTCGTCCGCTGTCGCCAAATTCGCGCTCGGCCGCATGAATCTCCGACTGCACAGATTCAAGCTCATCGAGCGGCCGTTTCTCTTTAACCGGAATGTTCACGAGCTTCTGCGGGAATGTCTTCATTTCGTCGACCAGGCTGTCGAGCGAGCGGCCGGAATCGCGAACCATCTCGAGAACCCGCAACGCGGTGAGTAATCCATCCCCCGTTGTCGCGTACTCAGCGAAGATGATGTGCCCCGATTGCTCGCCTCCCAGCACCGCGCCCTGTTTCAGCATCTCCTCCAAAACGTACTTATCGCCGACAGGCATCCGCAGCATTCGAATGCCGTAGCTTTCGAGCGCTCTCTCCAGCCCGAGGTTCGACATCACGGTAGCCACAACCAGATTGCCCGGCAGCTTGCCTTCCCGCTTCAATGTGGTTGCTGCGAGGAACAGAACTGCATCGCCATCCACGATTCTGCCCATGCCTGAGACAAAAAGGGCGCGATCCGCATCGCCGTCAAACGCAATGCCCATATCCGAGCGCGTTTCCAGCACTCGCTCGCGCAGGCCATCCAGATGGAGCGAGCCGCAATTCAAATTAATGTTCCGGCCATTGGGAGCGGCGCCGATCCAGACGACTTTGGAACCGAGCCGCTCAAACAACCGCGGAGCGACTTCAATCGCCGATCCATTAGCGCAATCGATCACCACATGCAAAGGAAAGCAGCCGATGACCGTGTTAGCGAGGTAGTTGCTGTAGACATTATCCAGGCTCGGATCCGCCTGCAGAGATCTCGGAATGGCCTCCTGCCCCGTTTTCAGCCACTCGCCCATGAGCCGTTCCAGCTCAATTTCCACCGCATCGGCGAGCTTGTAACCGGAGTGGCTGATCACCTTCAGCCCGTTGTCGTGATAGGGATTGTGGGAAGCGGAAATCATCACTCCAGCGACAAACATGCCGGTTCGGGTGAGATAAGCGACACCGGGCGTGGTGATCACGCCTGCGAATCTGGCTGAGACTCCGGCTCGCGCAAGCCCGCCTGCCACCTGAGCGGCGAGCCACGGTCCGCTCTCGCGCGTGTCCATGCCGATAAGAACTTCAGCCGGACCGTCACTCGGGTGCCGCGCCGCCTGCCGCGCCCAACTCCCGAGCGCCACGCCTAGCGCATGGGCAGTTCTGGCGTCTAGCGGAGGTTCGCCGGCGACGCCCCGAATCCCATCCGTTCCAAAAAGCTGTCTCGACAAATTCGCTCCTGATCGGTAGTGCTTCCTAAGCCTTCATGTTATCTGCCGGTTTATGATCGTTAATGGCGAACGAATGAACATTTCGGTCAAGAGCGAATACGCGCTCAAGGCTGTATTCGATCTGGCTTCGCAATACTTGGCCGTCCCGCACGGCTCCGCGCCTATGGCCCCCGTGAAGATCGCCGACATCGCCAGGCGTCAAAAAATTCCGCAAAAATTCCTGGAACTCATCCTGTCGGGCCTGAAGCAGAGCGGATTTGTGGATTCGCGCCGCGGCGCGGAGGGCGGATATTTGCTCGCGCGCGCGCCGGATTCCATCACCGTGGGTGAAGTGCTTAGGACGGTCGAAAGCATGAAAGGCAGTTCCCGCTCTAACCACGACGATCCCTTTTCCGCCATCTGGAATCGCGTGGATTCTGCCGTTTCCGACGTTCTAGATCGTACGACCTTCGCGGAGCTGGCCCGCGCCTGGCGGGAAAAACACACGCATTACGTCCCGAATTGGGAAATCTGAGAGGAACCTTTGATCTATCAAGACAATTCATTCAGCATCGGCCGCACGCCCCTAGTCAAGTTAAACCGGGTTGTGGACGGCGCAAAAGCTACGGTTCTCGCGAAAATCGAGGGCCGCAATCCCTCGTTCTCCGTCAAGTGCCGCATCGGCTCGTCGATGGTTTGGGACGCGGAAGAACGCGGCGTGCTCAAGCCGGGGATGGAGATTGTGGAAGCGACTAGCGGCAACACCGGAATTGCCCTGGCCTTCGTCGGAGCCGCGCGAGGTTATCGCGTGACGTTAATGATGCCCGACACCATGAGTCTCGAGCGCCGCAAAGTCCTCAAAGTCCTGGGAGCCAATCTGGTGCTCACCGAGGGTGCGAAAGGTATGAAAGAAGCGATGGCAAAGGCTGAAGAATTGCGGACTTCCGATCCCGAGCACTACTTCATCCCGGGGCAATTCACCAATCCGGCTAATCCCCGCATCCATTTCGAAACTACTGGCCCGGAGATCTGGAACGACACTGATGGGACCGTGGATGTATTGGTATCGGGTATTGGGACGGGCGGCACGATTACGGGCGTTTCCCGCTACGTGAAGCTGGAGAAGAAACATCCTCTCCTCTCGATTGCGGTCGAGCCTACCAACAGCCCTGTTATTTCGCAGACGCTTAATCACCAGGAGCCCAAACCCGGGCCGCACAAGATCCAAGGGCTGGGAGCCGGTTTCATTCCACAAACGCTCGATTTGACCATGGTGGATAGGGTCGAGCAAGTGACCAACGAGGAGTCGATCGAAATGGCGCGACGGCTTGCGATGGAAGAGGGGCTGCTTAGCGGAATTTCCTGCGGCGCGGCCGCTGCGGCTGCGGTCAGGGTGGCCAAAGAGCCGGAGATGGCCGGTAAGACAATCGTGGTGGTCCTTCCCGACGCCGGCGAGCGCTACCTCAGCTCGGCCCTTTTTGAAGGCATGTTCGATTAATTGCGGCCCGCGGGCAAGTATCCGAAGTTGGCCATTATCGCGGTGGCTCTTCGGCTTACAAATTCAGGTGTTCGTGGGCGTAGCTCAGGCAGCTTACTACGTTCTGCTCTTCGATTCGCAACTGCTGGTCGGGCGGTAACTGCGAAATGCGGGGAAGCGGGGTTGAGCGCTGCTCGTTTTGCACCAGCTTAAGCGTCCGAGCCAGATACAACCCGCTGCGGTCCGGGAAGGTTGCCCAGTATTTGTCAGTCAGGCAGGGGACCTTCAACGGGTCGCGTGTAATCATTTCCAGTGAGAAGCGTGTTCTCGGGCGCGATTGACGGACCATAGAAATCATTCGCGGCAGGTCCAGGAATCCGTCGCCGAGCAGCACCTCGGAAAGCAGGAATCCATCCGCATACGGCTCGACGCCCATGTTCTTCAGGTGAGTGCTTACCGCATAAGGCGCGAACTTCTCAACCACGTCCATGGGGTCGTCAAGAAGAGAGATGTTATTGCCGAAATCGAGGCAGATACCCAGGTATTCGTTGGAGTGCCCTTTTATAAGTGACACCATCT
>JBAUUG010000634.1:0-4631 GCA_049582585.1 Bryobacteraceae bacterium
CCCCAGAAGATAAACCGCTTGCCGGCGCTTCCCAAGGTCGAAATAGCGCAGTTGCAACAATTGCGTCAAACCAGGGCCAATCTGCGTTAAACCTACCATATGTCCGCGCAGTAATTTGCGTACTCGCACTCCATGCATCGTCTCCGCACCGGAGTCGCCGGTGGGCACCACTGCCTCTCGCCCATCTGTCGAATCGCAGCAACCGCGCGTACAACCGCCGCCCGCAGATCCGGTGTTATCTCGACCCCAAACACACGGTTGTCGGGAATCCGGTACAGGAACGCCACCGCCGCCGCCGCTCCGTATGCCAACTCCGCCAGCATCGAGTACCCCGCCAACTGCATCCGCTGATTCTCCCCAACCTCGCCGCTCGTCAGCTTGAAATCCACCACCGACACCCGGTCCGCCCCCTCCAACACCAGGTCCGCTTTGCCAGAAAGCCCGAGACCCGCATCGCTCAGCCAAACGTTGAACAGCCGCCGCGCCCCCTCCAGGCCGTACGCCTGCAAACCCCGCCGCATCTCCAAGCTCTCGACAAGATCCTGCGCCGCTAATGCCTCCCGCATCTTAAACGTCGCCTTTCCGATCACCGGCATCACCCGATGGTAGTAAACAATGCGCTCACAGTACGCCCACTGCTTCAGGTCGGTCACAGGTATCTGGTCCATTCAGTCTTTTATGGCGCACAACGGACTCTCGCCCTGCGCGCTCAATCGTCCCGCCCCAATACCCGCAAGTGCGGTTTGTCCAACTCCGCCCGTTCCTTCAGTCCGTCTGCCTCTAGCCGGTATTGGTCCAGCACCCACATCTCCTTCAAATCCTGTTCGCAGACCGGTATGACGCGAATCCTCCCCGATTTCGAACCCAGTTCCCTTTGCAGCCGCAAACTCAGTTCCTGCCGCCGATTCCGGTTCAACTTGCCGAAAAACGCGCTGAACTGTATCCGCTCCAGGCCGTAATTCAAGCAGATGTCAGCCGCCCGCGTCCGCAGCTTGTCGTCTTCAATGTCGTAGATCAGAATCAGCGATACCTCCGGACTTCCCCGTCCCACCGCCAGCGGCTTCAATACACCCGTGTACCTGTTTTTTCGCGCCACGCATCACCGCCCGCCTAACCACCGCTCACCATTTGAACGAAAAGGAGCGATACGGCCGCAATCCGCGCACCGCGCTCGCCGCCAGACGCGCTTGCATCTGCACGATGGACCGGATCTGGTGCTGCTTCCCGCGGTGCTGCTCGGTCGCCGTCAGCCGCATCAGCACTCGCGATGCCACGTTTTCCCGCGACGCTCCGTCCAGCAGCCCTTTCACCAACGTCAACTGTCCGCCCTTATTCAGCCAAGAAAAAATCGCGCGATCGACTACCGGTTGCCGGAACTCCTCCACCAAATCGAGCACCAGCGACGGCTTCCCCGATCGGTCCACATGCAGAAAGCCCGCGAACGGCTCCAGCCCCGCGTTCATCACCGCGCCCCACACATGCGATGTCAGGATTCCGTACCCGTAATTGATTGCCGCGTTCACTGCATCCGTTGCTCCCTGGTGGCTCCTTCCCACAAAGCCCAAGCCGACCGGCAGCATGTTCCCGATCTCTTTCCAATACATGCGCCCGCCCGTGCCTTCCAGGCCCATCAACTCGGCCCGCACCTCGTCCGGACTCGATCCGTCCACGCCCAAAGCCGCCCGGCGCAGCTTACGCAAGCTTCCCGCCGCGTTCTCGAGCGCGCTCCTACGCTCCCCGTCCCGGCTCTTGCCGAAATACCGCATGAGCTTTTCCTGGTTGCGCAGCTTGCCCGCGACGATCCAGCGGCAAAGGTCGGCGCCGCGCCCGTTGTTGCCGGCTTCGAGCTGCGCCCGCCTGGTCTCGACCGTCGCCGTCAGCATGGGCGACGTCACCAATGCGAATGGCTTGCCGCTTGAGGTGAGATAAGCGACCCGGATGCCGCGCTCGCACAATTCTTCAAGGAGGTCCGACGAGAAACTCACGCCGCGCGAGGCGATGATGATCTCCTGCAGCCGCAGGAGCGGCACCTGTGCGCAGACCGATTTATCTTTGCGGACGACGACCCGTTCACTCTTCTTGCCGACGAAGAGGCCGAATCCGGAAATGAAAAGTTGCGACCCGTTTTCCGTCGCAAGCAGCGTAACAGTACTGTCTTTTGGGAGCAGGATGTCGTCGACTGGAAGCAGCGGCAGATCAATCTGTTCAGGCGTGATATCGAGGCTGCCGGTGATCCAGTTATACTGCGCCGCCGCGGGAGGCTTGCGGCGGATGGACTCATCCAGAAAGGCAACTGAAAGATTAGCGCTCATCTCAACTCATTCGTCGTAGAAGCAACGACGGTGCTCCTTATCCTTCTTGCCTTCGTACCGTTGGCGATACGTTCGCTTGTCCAGCGCTTCAACGACGCGAAACTCCGAGTAACCCATCTCATGCCAAAACGGAAGATCGGTCACATCGCTCACCTTCTCCAGCTCATATCGATTCGCAATCGGGATCGTATCGTACGCAAACCGGATACCGGTCCAGTTAAAGACAGCTTGACTGTTGGGCGGCCGGAAATGAAATCGTAGCCTTGCTGCCCCGAGCGGCACTTGCCAAAATCTCCGTAATTCCTTAGTCCGGGCCTCGTCCCACAGGTAGTAGCTCACGTAGTCGTCCGGTCGGAACAACGCCTCGCCAAATCCGCGATGCAACCGATCGCTAAACTCCGCCTTGGAGAGTCTTGCACATCCATTGAATACCGCGCTCAATAGTCTGGGCTCGCGACCAGTGACCCAGACATGCGCCTCGGACCGACCGGCCTCTGCTGATCGGCCCACCCTTCCAATCCGCTGGATCATTGACGGAACCTCCCAAGAGTTTCCCCAAAACTCGGTATGGCACCTACGAAACGGAAGGTCCAGTCCGACTTCCGCGGCTGATGTTGCCACCACAAGCCGAGCTGCATCATCCCGCGCTTTTCGAATTCCCGTCCACTCGGTCACTCTGACTCCCCTGCACCGCAAGGATTCAGCGGATTCGTGCGCCGAGATCGCGGAATGATAGAACCAGATTGATTGGCCCATCCCCGAGGCGTGAGGCTCTGGCATCTCGCCTTGGTGAATGCTCACATCAATCGGATGGGACGCGACGTTTTTGTCACCGTTATGCGGTAGATCTTCCAATGCCAGGATTTTGGCGTCTGGAAAAAACTTCTGCGTACCAGTGGCCGACAAGCAAAGGGATTGAGAAGTACCGAGCCGATCAAGTGTTCCCGCCAAATTGAGATATGTATAAGGATCGTAGAAGTGATATTCATCGATTACGATTTGGTGATCTCCCAGTTTTAACTCCAGTTCGTCGCGCCAGCGTCGATTATAGAAATTGCCGCTGACCGAATAACAGCGCTGGGCAACGTAGCCGAGAAGATCGGGCGAGCACACGATTATATGATCATGCTGGTTCAGTGCCTCCAGCACTCGCAATAGGTACGTTCCTTTCCGGCGTCCCAACTCAACGATATTCTCAATGGAGAGCAGGTGCTGCAGCGCCTCCCCTGTTAACACCGTGATGTATAGATCGCGATCGCCCAGATGTGTAGGCAATCTAAATACATACGTGGGTGCCCCCCGAGCGATGACCTGCTCAAAAGAGGAGTTGTCGGGAACGAACGCCCGACTAACTGGATCAATAACACCCGCGCCGACAGAAGTGGCGCCCACCCATTCCCGTAGGCCGCGGACGATAGAGCGCTCAAACTGATCCCTCGACAGAAGGTTTGTTGGATAGGTAAAGATAGCCCGGACCGGAGTTGAAGGAGACTTCAAAGTATCCCGCAAAACGAACAGCAAGGCACCCAATGTCTTTCCGCCGGCGGTGGGGACATGGATTTTGAGTTGCTTGAATCCGCCTTCGTGAAGGAGAAACCGTTGGTGGGGATAAACTGGCCGAAGTAGCCACTCATCTTGGACGAGCGGTAGGCTCTGAGCCTCTAACTCCACTCGATACTCGCCTCAAGGTTGGGAACTACGACTTTCATCCTGTCGGCTAGGAGCACCCGTGCAAAGTTGGCCGCAAGATAGTAAAGAGGCGATGGCTTCATAGGCACCTTCTTTGCATAACTGACGTTTGTGATCGCGTCATAGTCAAGCGGATTGACCAAGTGTGAGACGCGCCGAACGTCAACTGTATCGTGTGCACGGAATGGCAACGTTGACCCTTCCCAGCCGCTCGACCTTGGATCCGGAGACAACTGGCATGGCACCCTCTTTTTCCCGTAATGAAACATGCTCGGCGGAGGAGAGCCATCTCTCGAAAGAGTGTAGAACTGGAAGGTCGATCCTGGCAAATAGTATTCGATTTCCATCAAACCCATCTTGCCGGCCCCAGTGTCCTCGGGAACCGGGTTCCTCTTATACGTACGCCGCGCCACAGCCATCGGAGCACCAGGTGTGCAGTAGAAATTGATGCCACGAAGGTTCTGCAGGTGGCTCTGCTCAGGATCGGACCTTACATCGTTGACCGCGAGCATCAGCGCCCAATTGTGAAGCACATCGGAAACGTGCGTGATCTTGAGGTATTCCGAGGCATAAAAGTGCAAATAACCCTTAGCTTCCAGCGTTGCGCGGAATAGCCTCACTGGGTAACTT
>JBAUUG010000635.1:0-4480 GCA_049582585.1 Bryobacteraceae bacterium
TGCCGGACAGACCCCGAAACTGATTCTTACAACCGATTCCGATAGCCACGTAACCCCGAATTGGATCGTGCAAAACGAAGCTGAACTCGCCGACGGAGCACAGGCGGTGGGTGGCAGAATAGTCATCCCGCCTTACGAGCAAGACCTGCTGGACCCGGTTACTCGCCAACTGCATCGTTATGATCACTCCTATCGCCGTTTGGTCTCCTGGATAGAAGATCGTTTTGACCCGGAGACGCATGATCCCTGGCCGAGGCACCATCATCATTTCGGTGCCAGCCTTGCGGTTACGCCTGATATTTACAAGGTTGTGGGACGCTTGCCTCCGCGCCGATATCTCGAAGACGTCGCATTCCATGAAGCCCTGGTTCGAAATGACGTTCGATTGAGGCACAGCAACAAGGTCAGAGTTTTCACCTCGGGGCGGCTGGCCGGAAGAGCTCGATTCGGCTTGTCCCGGCAGTTGCGTGAGTGGCAAGATTGCGGAAAACGCGGCTTGCGGATGCCGGTTGAAACTGCGCCGTTCTTACAGCACTTATTCGGCATGCGCCATCACTTGCGGCTGCTGTGGCTGGATTGTCGCTATGCCCCGCGATTATCAACCGCTCGCATGCAGGAGCTTGCGGCCGCCATCGGAGTCACAAGTGTCGAGCTGACTTCCCGAATACGCGCTGCACGCCACTTCGGGCTTCTGTTGGAGGAGCTGAAGTTTTACGAGAAGTGCCGAAAGACATGGCCGGACCGGGTTCGCCTGGATTCGCTCAAGCGTGTTGTCGATCGATTGCATCAGGCCTTCAAGGCCGATCATCAGAATGGGCGCGCCGTTCCAGCACATCGATGCGATATAGATCGGTGCGAGAGCTTGATATTCGGCGCCAATCTGAAAGTCGCAGGAAATGGTCGTGCACATCATCTCCTCGAAGCGGGTAATTGGGCACCGGTAACAGCCAGTGCACTAACAACAAATGACCTCCGCCCGGCGCCCGGACTGTGATCCGTTCGCCAAGCTCGACGAGCTCCTCCGGGAAGAGATAGTAGCCGATTTCAGAGAGCACGGTGAGATCGAAATCGTCGGCTGGGTATTCCTCAGGGACGGACGCTATTTGGAAACTGACATGAGGAAAGACGCGGCAACGTTCTATGGCCTTCTCCACGGCTGCAGCCGCAAGGTCGATTGCGAGCAACCGATCGCACCTAGGAGCCAACGCGGCTGTGAAGACGCCGATCGAGCAGCCAATTTCCAGCACCTTGGCATAGCGGCGCTTGGGAAGAGCGCGCAGGCTTGCCTCGTACTTGTCACGCTCGTACTCGCTCGATTCATATTGCCAGGGATCCTCGCTCTCGCGGTAGATGCGATCGAAATATTCCGGATTTAACGATTCCGTCACCTCTCCCATAAGGCTTCGGCGAACGGCCACTCGTGATCCACCCAAATAGCGGCCGCCCTGAACCCACTGGCGCGGGCATAGGAATTCAGCTCAGCCGGCGTAAATTTGTACGACGACTCTGTCCAAATCGTCTCGCCTTCGCGAAATGGGAATGATGTTTCCAGAGCGCCGATATAAACCTTTTGATCGCGGCGGGAGACCAGATGCATCTCGATTCGCCGTTCCGCGCCATTCCAACGGACCTCGTGAGCGAATGAGCGGAGATCGAAATCCGCCTCAAGCTCGCGATTGATTCGGCCGAGCACGTTGAGATTGAAAGCCGCCGTGACGCCTGCGGGGTCATCGTAAGCAGCGAGCATCTTGCCTACGTCCTTCACGAGATCGGCGCCGAGCAGGAAGTAATCTCCGGGTCGAAGATGATTTCGAAGCCGTTGAAGGAAGCCGGAGATCTCTTCCCTTGCGAGGTTTCCGATAGAGCTGCCTAAAAATAAAATAAGCAGCGGTTCGTTTTGGAGACGGGCGCGTGCAACTTCCGCTACGCCTTCCACCCAATCCGCGCAGACCGTGCGCACTTCGCAAATTTCGCCCAGCTCTCGCTCACAGGCGGCAAGAGCCGCAGGTGAAACGTCGATAGGCCTGTAGAGAAAGTTAGAGGTCCTTCGCGAAAGCGCGCTAAGAATGTGCCTGGTCTTCTTTCCGTTGCCGCTACCCAGCTCCGCGACCACCGATACCGGGCCGGTGTTAGAAACGATGCGATTGGCATGCAATCGCAGGAGCCTTTCATCTGCCCTGGTCAGACCGTATTCCGGAAGCAGAGTTATGGCTTCAAAAAGCGCGCTTCCCAAATCATCATAGAAGTAGCGCGGCGAGATTTTCTTTTGCTGCTTCGAGGAGAGCCCATGCGCAATCTCCAGCGCGAAGGGCGATAACTGCGGACTAACGGATGCCGACATTTCAGCCGCCCTAATTCTCCACGCAGCGGAACTTTGCATACATGTACGGATAGTCGCGACGGAACCAATTCCGGAACGATCGTCGAAGGAGCCGCGCCGAGGTCCGGGGCGAGCCGCCTTTTAAGACGTAATGCTCAGCGTCGAAAAAGTTGGCTGAATAACCGGGGTACGTCTCGCCGGGCTTAAATCCGGGGAAAGGACCGAATACCGTGTTGGTCCACTCCCAGCCATTTCCGACCAACTGGCCTACGCCGAATGCGCTGTCGCCCGCGGGAGCCGCATACACCGGCTCAGGATTCCAGCGCCGGAAATTGAAATTGCCGAGACGATGCGCCGGATCTGCAGCGCCCCATGGATATGGAAGGTGTTCGCCCGAAGGTGTGGCGTATGCCGCGCGATGGAACTGCTCCTCGGAGGGCAAGCTCTTGCCGAGCCAATCCGCGTAGGCCTGAGCTTCTTCCTGCGTGACGTAAACGGGCCAATCGAGCGGCAGGGGGACATCTTCAAACATGCAGCGGCAATAAATCGAATTATCCCGGCGAATCCAGAAATGTGGAAAAGGCGCTCCGTCTTGCACAAAACGCAAATACTCGCGGTTGGTAACGCTGTAACGTTGAATCCGAAACGCGGGCACAATCGTTCGGAGCTCTTCGTATTCGTTGTCCCAGCCGAATGAATCATCGCGCGATTTTCCCAGCACAGCTTCGCCTGCCGGAATATCCCGCCATTCGCTAGACCAGGCGAGCCGCGGAGGCTCAGGCAACTCGATCGGCCCGCTCATGGTTTTCATATCATGCTCGAAATTGTGAAACATGTAAGCGAGCGTCTCCAGGTGCATCTCCCGATGCTCGAGCGCCATCCGCACAACGTCTTCCGGAGCGCGGTCCACGTTCTCTTCCACCCGTTCGCGGCATCGGCGCACATAGGCTTTGACCTGTTCAATCGAAGGCCAATCCGAGGGCGTGTCACTGGGAAGATGAGCGGAATCGGGGTCGATGCCGGCCTGAAATAAGGCATCGAGACCGGGATCCGGCGATTTCATCCCCAAGGCCTCGCGGCAAATCTGGATGGAATCAAAGCCGTCCAGGTGCCCGATATAGAAGATGACGCGGTGGCGCTCGGCGATAGGCCGCTGATAGATGGCTTCGGGTTTCAGGATAGTGAAAAGCCGGTCGCTTTCGACTCTTGCCGTCTGCAATTCCTGAAGCAACTTGCCGGCCGCAGCTTCAACCACAGGCATAACGATATCTCCTCCATAGCGGGGAAGCAAAATTTCGGGATAACACCCTGTATTGGATGCTGCACTGCTCATCAAAATACCAAAATTTCTCAAGCCAGGCCGTGATCCAGGACCGAGCGGGCCAGAATCAGCGCCTCATCACGCGTGTTAATCTCGCTCTCGAGCTGAGCTGTCTCTACCGCTTCGAGCGCAAGCCGGAACTCGGGACCCGGCTTATAACCTGCCTCAATCAAGTCGTCCCCGGTGATCAGCCGAGGAGGGCGCAATTGCTCCCGGCCTAACTCGGCCAGCTTGGATCGCACGAATTCATACGAGTCGGTATAGCCATTGCTCGCCAGACAGTCCAAGCGATGCAGCTCGAGATGCTCCTCGAACTTAGGCAAGCGCATGAAGCGCTTTAGCGTACTCAGACGCATCTGACGGACATCTTTAAACCGCATGTGATTCGCGACCAGTGATGTGACCTGGGCGACGTCTTCGTTCGCGATTTTCAAATCGCACAGGAGCTTTTCCGCCATGGCCGCGCCCACCTCCGCGTGGCCATCGAAACGAATGCGATCGGCTATGCGGAATGTGGCTGGCTTTCCAACATCGTGCAGGAGCGCTCCCAGCGCCAGGGTCGGAGTGGGATTCCGAAGGTGATCCAGCATGATCAGCACATGGCTCCAAACGTCGCCTTCAGGATGAAATTCAGCAGGCTGCTGAACGCCCTGGAAGGCTTTCACCTGTGGAAGCACGTGAATCAACAGGTTGCTCTGATCCAGCAACTCGAACCCCCGGCGAGCTCCGCCTTCAGTCAGAATGCGCACCAGCTCATCCCGTACGCGCTCCGCTGAGATCTTGCCGATTGACGGGGCCAGCGATCGGATTGCAGACAAAGTTTCGGGATGCATGGAAAA
>JBAUUG010000636.1:0-4487 GCA_049582585.1 Bryobacteraceae bacterium
CCTTCATAGTTGACGTAGAAATACGTCTTGCCACCGAGGAAGCTCGGCCCCAGAGGCCCTCCGAGAGCGCCTCCGAAGCGGTTGAAGTGCGCCTTCGGCTTGGGAATGTTATTGAAATTATTCGACCAATCGTTTGAATTCAGCCAATCCGCCTGGAAAAAATCGTAAGCTGCGCCATGGAACGTGTTGGTTCCGCGTTTGGTGGATACCATCACCTGTCCGCCGCCGGACATGGAAAAGTCAGCCGTCATGTTGTTGGTATTGACGCGGAACTCTTCCACGCTCTCGGCGGGGGTTGGGAGGACGCCAGCCCCATTGCGGCCCACGTAGGTCGCGTTGTCACCATCCAGATCGCTGGTGTTATTGCCGCCGTCCAGCATGAATGTGTTCTGGTCGGCAAAATTACCCGCGATGTTGCCGCTGGTTGTATTCCCCTCCGCGCCATTGAAAGTAGGGGCGGCGGTGGGTTGAAGAAACACCAGACTCGACACGTCGCGGCTGATCGTTGGCAGCTGAAGGATGGCGTCACCGCCCAGGCTCGAGCCCATGGTGGCGCTTTCCGTCTGCAGCTCCGCACCCAGTTGTTCTTTCACTTCCACCGTCTCGCTGGTCGCGCCGACCTCCAAGGGAACATTCAAAGTAAGTTGTGTTCCGGTGACCACCTCCTGGGCGGCAACGATGCTCTTCCGGAACCCCGGTTTAGTCACCACCAGATCGTACTTACCGGGCGTGACATCGTTAAAAACGAAAAGCCCCGATGAGTTGCTCTGCAAGGTTATGGGAACGTTGGTAGATTCGTCGATCAACGTCACAGTCGCGCCTGGAACCGTAGCGCCGCTTGGGTCTGTAACCCGTCCCGTAACGTTGCCGTTTCCCGTTACTTCCTGCCCCGAAAGGAACGCAGTCGGGGCAATGAGGCACACCAATGCAAACATCCGCCAAAGCGTCAGTTTCATGAAAATCCCCTTTCGCAAAGGCCCTAGTACAAACGCGGTAATGGAGGTCTTTCGGAGAAGTATATGTGAGCTAACGCCGTAACGTCAAGAAAAATCTTGGATTTTTCTTAGACCTTACGGCTGGATAACGAATGAAAAAGTCCTATGACGATCAGTACGCGCCTTGAAATACACTCAAGCCTGGAGGATCGATATGGCAGCTCGGGCGACCGGCTCGAACCGTGACATTACTGGAGGCAGAGCCGCTTCAAGGGAGCAGAGGCTTAAGCATGGCCGCGATCAGCGGGAACGATTGAGCCGCTCGAAGCTCGGTGAAGTACATGCTCACAAGCGTTTGTTCGACCCCATTAAGCTGCTTTTCAGCCTGACGGACGGCAGGGTTCCATCGTTGCTGCCGATTAAGTATGGGCGGATGGCCGTATCGCCGTTCGCGTTTTTCCGAGGGGCGGTGGGAATCATGGCCGCCGATTTAGCCGCCGAACCGAATACCGGGCTTACGGTTCAACTGTGCGGCGATTCCCACGTGCAAAACCTTGGATCGTTCGAAGGACCCGATGGACGGCTGGTGTTCGACATCAACGACTTCGATGAGACGATTCCAGGCCCGTGGGAATGGGACGTCAAGCGGATGGCGGCGAGCATTGTTCTGGCGGGATTGGAATCCGGACATCGGCAGTCCGCTTGCGCCCCAGCGGTGGAAAGTTTCGCTGGAAGCTACTGCACATCGCTCGAACAACTGGCGGAGCAACCGATTCTAACTGCCGCCCGGCATCAGATTCATCGCGTAAAAAAGGCGCAGGCGGTCTCGGCGGCCCTGCAGCAAGCCGCGCGCGCCTGCCCCGATGACTTGCTGAGGAAGTACACGGAAAATGGCGCGCGCGGCCGTGCGCATTTCAAGAAGGTTGAGCACGTATTGTGGAGACTGCAAGGCGGGGGCAGACGCGATACTCTTGCGGCTTTGCCCCTCTACCGGCAATCGCTCGCTCCTGAGAGGCTTCATCTCTTTGACTTTTTTCATCCGCTTGATGTGGCCTTCAAGGTGGTGGGAACGGGAAGCGTAGGCCTTCGAGATTATGTTGTGCTGATGGAGGGAAATGGAGCGGGCGATCCTCTGTTCCTTCAGATCAAACAAGAAGTTGCATCCGCGTATGCTCCTTACCTGAACAACCTCCGTTATGCTCACCAGGGCCAGCGCGTTGCGGAGGGGCAGCGCAAAGTGCAGCCAATCTCCGATCTGCTCCTGGGCTGGACACGCATCGGAGAACATGATTACCTGGTCAGGCAGTTGAATGATCACAAAGGCAAGGTGGACCTTACTCAGCTGGCTGGAGAAGGTTTGCAGAGTTTAGGCGCGGTGGCGGGAGAACTGCTTGCGCGCGGACATGCGCGGTCCGGCGACGCATTGGCGATCAAAGGCTATATCGGGAATTGCGATAAGGTCTTGAAGGCGATTGTTCAGTATGGATTGGAGTACGCGGCGGTGACGCAGGCGGATTTCGAATCGTTTAAGAAGGCGATGGAACAGAAACGCGGGAAAACCGCCGATTAGGTTAACGCTGCGTGGATGGGTTCCGTCCTCTCCGCAGAAGTTCAATAGCTTCTCAAGGAGACATGCTCATGAAACAAAAGACAAGAATTTTCAGCGTAGCGACCGCGCTGATTACAGCAACGTCGCTCATCGCGGGCGGATTTGCGCTTCAAATCGGCAAGCCGTCCAGTAATGTGGAAGCGCAGTCGAAGAATGCAGTTCTGGTGGTACACGGATACGCTTGCCACGATCCCGAGAAGACCACCGTTACAGCCACTGCTGAAGGCATTGTGAACGGGAAACGGGAAAGCATTCCTTTGAAGCTGATCACGCTGTCCGATCAGAGCAGTTATGCGCTCACGCGTCAGTGGCCGGCCGATGGAAAGTGGATCATCGCTCTCACCGAAGCGAATCCCAAATTCAATGGACAGCCCAGCGTCATCGTCAAGGTGGACGGAGACTCGGTCGACTTCGCGAGCATTACGCGGCTAACTCAGGCGCCCGAAAAGGCGGACGTTGAAGCCGCGTTGAACACGACGGCGGTCGCTTCACGGCTATAAAAATGGAGTAGATTCGGAAGCGAGTGCTGATTTCAGCCAGTCCCGACGTGCATTTAGAAGATGCCGCCCTGGTCCGCGCCGCACAAGGCGGGGACCGCTCGGCATTTGGAGCGCTCTACGAGCAGTATGGACGGATGGTCCACGGCATCCTTTTGGCGCACGTCTCCTACGCGGATGCCGAGGACCTGCTGCAGGATGTTTTCATACGCGCTATGCAGCAGCTTCGCTCATTGCGCGAACCTGCGGCATTCGGTGCTTGGCTGGCTGCAATCGCACGGCGGTGCGCTGTCGATCTTCATCGCAAGCCGCGATTAGTTTCCGATTTGCGAGACAGGCCGGGAGGCTCGCGCCCGGATTGCGAGGCATTTGCGGTGCTGGCTGCCTTGCAGGAGTTGCCAAAGGCATATCGCGAAACGCTGATCCTGCGATTGGTTGAAGGAATGAATGGGCCCGAGATTGCGACGCGAACGGGATTGACACCCGAATCGGTTCGCGTCAATCTGTGCCGTGGAATGAAGTTGCTGCGGCAGGCGCTCGGAGGGGAATCAACACATGAATGAAGAGTATTTGTGGAACCGCACCGGCGAGGTTGATCCGGAGATAGCCAAGCTGGAAAGCCTGCTGGCGCCGCTTCAGTATCGGCCGGATACCTCGCGACCGCGGGAATCGCTCCTAGGGGTAGCTCCCGCGCGTCGACGCGTCTGGTGGTGGGCGGCAGGTCTGGCGGCAGCAGCAGTGTTGATCGTTGGGCTCTCAATGCTTCCGAGGCTTCGCTCGACCGCGCAGCCCGTCGAATCGACTTGGAAGGTTTCCTGGAACGATTCCTCGCCTCACGCGGTGCAGCGCGGCCAGGTTATCGATACGGGTGCGCATTCCGCCGCGCGGCTCGAATCGGATTTTGTCGGTGAAGTGCGTCTCGATTCCAACTCGCGCCTGCGATTGATCGACAGCACGAAAGAGCGGCAGACACTTGCTCTGGAGCACGGCACGATCCATGCCTATATTTGGGCGCCGCCGCGCGAATTCGTGGTGAATACGCCGTCTTCAACAACTATTGATCTCGGCTGCCAGTACACGCTTCAGGTGGCGCACGACGGTACCGGTCTGCTCAACGTGGAAATGGGCTGGGTGGCATTTCAATGGCACAATCTGGAATCGTTCATACCTGCCGGCGCGGCTTGCATCACGCGTCCTGAGCGAGGACCGGGGATACCATACTTTGCGGACGCCAAACCAGAGTTGCGCGCCGCTGTCGCTCAATTCGATGTGGACAGCAATCGAAAAGCGCTACACGATGTACTCGATACGGCAAGACCGCACGATGCACTCACGTTATGGCATCTGCTCTCACGAACCCAGGGCGCCGAACGTGGCGAAGTATTTGATCGTTTTGCGCAACTCGTAAAGGTCCCTCCACGCGTGACGAAAGAAAAGATCTTGGCC
>JBAUUG010000637.1:0-21878 GCA_049582585.1 Bryobacteraceae bacterium
CCTTCATACGCATCGATCTTGTTCTCCATCGCCAACCACCAATAATCAGTACAGACGAGAATATCCAGCCTGCTTTCTTCCGTAATGTAGTATTCACGGGACACGGTAAGCCAACGGTACGCTGGAATTGAGGGCTTCCCGAGTAATCGGAAAAAGCCCTGTAAAAACTCGTCGCCTAAATTGTGAGACTCACACGGATCTAAAAGCCAGGCGAGGATATTTGAATGTATGCCCTCATCTCGCGTCCGGTGAAGTACCTGAAATAAATCGAAGGGCGAGATCCACCTGCCTTCCTTTTTGGCATTCTGGATGTCGCGATCCAATCCGGCCAAAGATATCGCAAGGACTCGAGTTGAGAGGTCCGCCGTTTCCGGCAGACTCCCGAGTCCGTGCTGTATCGCTTCGAGTGCTGATCCCAGAAGCCTGATCTCGCGGGTATTGTCTTTTTCGGCAGAAGCCGATTTGTTAGAAACAGGTTTACGTCCGCGCCTCTTTCCCTCCGCGGTCGAAAAAATTTTCATTTTCATACAATTCATCATCTATCTAGGTCCTAGCTGCTCTGATTCGCTGAGCCTGAGGCCAGAATTTCCCCCGATCGTTTCAGTCTAGAGTTTTGCACTTTTTTGCGGGTTCCCCGAGCCCTGGGGATCGCACGCCCAGCGCTGGAAAGCCATTAACGGCGTAGAATAGTCGCGTCTATTATGGCGAAAGGACCTCTGAGCAAACGCGCTCTCGACGCGCTGAACCGCGCCAGCGAGATTAAGGGCGAGATCGATTTTTGCGGCAAAGATGGCAGGCTACCAATAGAGATGCACCATTTCATGGGGTGGCTGGGCGACCACCTCCGCTCTGAGCTGCACAGGGATGATTGGGAAGAGCCCTACGTGACGAACGCGGAGGACGGTGTAATCCTGTACCTGTATTCGCCGACTTGGCAATTGCGCGCCGACCAGTTCGTGGCGTTCTCGTTTTGGTGGCCCAACCTGTTCAAGGACCCGCCATGCGTACAACTCTACATTCCGGCTGAGGATCTCTTCCCACCGCGCAACGAGCTACTGAACCGGCTCCGGCCGAAGCTTAAACGGAGTGGATTTACGGACTACTACGAACAAGGCGACCCAGACCCGTCGTGTCCCATCTGGAAGAACATCCGCCTTGAGGAGTTCCACAGGGAATCGGGTTTTGATCTGGATTCCTTTGTGGGCGCGATTGTGAATGGCTTCCGGCAGTTGTTAGAGGTAGAGCAGCCGATTGAAGATGCCTGTCGGTCGCTGCCGGAAAAGCCGCTGGCCCATCCATCAGAACGCGAGCTCGAGACGATCGCGTTCCTCGACACAGAATGTGAGGGATCGGGAACAGCTCGCCGGATGACCCAGCTTGCGATCCTAAGCGTTGCTTATGACCGCGAGGGAGATGCGGTCATCGGCATTCTAGAAAAGTACTTCATGGACACCGGTGAGGCACTGGATGAGTCAAAAGCCCGCGGCGCTCTGGAGAGGGCTGACTTCATCGTCGCGCACAACGCCTTTAGCGCAGACAGGCCTCTCTTGGCCCGGCATCTGCCCGGAACCGAGAAAATGAGATGGCTCTGCTCTCTTCGAGGAATAGAATGGAAGCCGCTTTTGGGAATCCAGAGCGAAAGTCTCGAGACACTCATGGGCAAAGCTGGGCTTCGCTACGAGCAAGACCACAACGCCCTCGCAGATGCCCGTGACCTGAAATGCTTGCTTGCGCTCAAACACAAAGGCCGCACCTACCTGGGACGCCTGCTCGACAATACCCGAACTGAGGGAACATCTCGGTCAAGTTGTGCATCCGGAAACTGACTCGTTAGCCCGTCGCCACCTTATTGACCGCCGCCGAGAACACGGTCCGGCTCCAGCTCCTCATTATAAGGATAAAGATTGGGTCACCCAGCTTACCGCTTCGCGCAAGCAATCCTGCAGAATACCTGAGCTTCCCAAGGTCTTGCCGGGTTCCTTATTGAGCCGCATGGTGTGCTGCAATAAGCCAGCTCTCGACCGTCAAGACATCGAGATCTCATCTCACTGAACCCGGTGTAACAACACTGCCGTACTATCGAAATCACCGCGCAAAACTAAGTTCAACCCGTTCTGCATCAGGTACGCTCCACTCACTTCCGTTTCCTTCTCGGCCAGCTTCCCATCCACCGATTCCAGCCGGTAAACCGCGCGCCCATCCAGCCCTTCCAGATAGATCGTCGGCGGAGGCGTGCTGTATTCCTGTGAATGCCGGAACGCAAACAGCACAGCCTCGTTGCCATCTTTCGAAACATACTCGTTCGCGGTCGTGTCGTTTGTGCGGGGTGACAACAACCGGTACAGGTCGCCCATCTGAACTGTCTCTCTGATCCTCTTATCCAACGCGACCATCTGCGTGGCCAGCTTCGAATCCTCTTCCGTCCACTTATTCAAATTCGCCCCGATCCCCAGCGCGCCTTGCATCGCCACCAAAAATCGATACTGCAACGGCGTGCTGCGCCCATTCATATTCGGAACATCAGTCACCCACGCCGACATGAACTTCGCCGCGTAACCTTCTGAAAATCCCTCCTGAATGCGCAAACGGTCGAACGCTTCCGTATTGTCGGAAGTCCAAAATTCGTCCACATATCTCAGCACTCCCAGATCGACTCGCCCGCCGCCGCCCGAACACGATTCGATCTCCAGCTTCGGGTGCTTCGCTCTTAGCCGCGCCATGATGTCGTAAAGATTCCAGACATATTTGACCCACAACTCGCGCTGATCCGCGGGCGCTTGCTCCGGCCATCCCGGCTCGGAAAACGTCCGATTCATATCCCATTTGAAGTACCGGATGTTGTACTCGCTCGCCAACTTATCCAAGACATTGAAAATGTAATCCCGCACATCATCACGAGCGAAGTTCAGCACAAGCTGGTTCCGCAGCTCGCTCCGCGGCCGTCCCGGAAAATTCATCACCCAATCCGGATGCGCGCGATACAGATCGCTGTCGGGATTCACCATCTCCGGCTCAACCCACAGCCCAAAATCCATCCCCAGGCGGTTGACATATTGAATCAGCGGTTTAAGACCGTTCGGGAACTTCTCCGGGTTCACGAACCAATCGCCCAGCCCGGCGTGATCGTTGTTGCGCTTCCCAAACCAGCCATCGTCCATCACGAACAGCTCGACACCCAACTTCGCCGCCTTCTCCCCAAGCTCTTTCTGCCCCGCCTCATTCACGTTGAATTCCGTCGCTTCCCACGAGTTGTAAAGCACCGGGCGAACACGCGCCTTCCCTCCGAACGGTTCTATGTACTCGCGCTCTAAGTTGTGCAGTAATCTCGAAGCCTCCCCAAATCCGTTCTCCGCATACCCTCCATAAAACCCCGGCGTTTCCAAACTCTCTCCCGGCTTCAGCGGATACGAAAAATCGAACGTGTTGAACCCACCCGTCACTCGCACCTGTTTATACGGCGTCTGCTCAACGGTGATGCGCCAATTTCCACTCCAAGCCAGAGCCCCAAACCATACGCGCCCATGCTCCTCATTCGCGCCGCCGCCATCAATTGCAAACCATGGATTCAGATTGTGCCCGGTATGCCCCAAACGGCTCTCCAGCACTTTCATCCCCTCGTGAATCGGCTCTCGATTGAGCTGCGTTTCCGCGGCCCATCGCCCGCTGAGGTACGAAAGACGGTATCCGTCCCCAGGCGGCATGTACCACGTTGCCGATTGCGCGCTCTCCACTGTAATCGCCTGCTTAGTCCGATTGCGAACCGTCACCGAGCGCCGAACAATTCCGCAATCCGGGTAAACGCGATAATGCAGCGTCGCCTCGATGTCATCGCGAATGTCTTTCATCAAAATGTCCAAATCGTTTCCCTGAATCTGATGCGAGACATAGCGCAACACGAGATCGCGATTCCCATCGGCTCGCGTGATCTTGAGTGCCGGTTCGTAGTATCGCGGACCGCCCCAGCCCGGAAACTCTTCGTTCTCTACCATCTGATGCGGATCAAACGAAGAGATCTCGTGCCCTTCTCTCGCCGCGCCAATATCTTCAGCCCGCCACAGCGGCCCGCCCCAATAAAGATGTTGCAGCTCGCCATCCGCGCTCACGCCCATCGCATAAGAACTGTGCGACGTAGTGAGCAGCCAAACTTTGCTGCTTTCGGCAAACCGAATCGTCTGCGCGGAAGCAGAACCAATCACCATCAAAGCTGTGAGTAGGCCTTTGACCCGCAGCCCCAGCGTCTTATCGAAATGATCTAATGTTCCAAGCATGACCGGATATCAACCTATCACCTCCGCCCTGCTGGTCTCGGCTCTCTTCCTGCCGCCGATGCAAGCGCAAAATCCCGATTGGTTCCCCAAGCAGGACATGCTCACCATCGGCGTCTATTACTATCCCGAAGCTTGGCCCGAATCGCAGTGGCCGCGCGACATGGCCAACATCCGTAAGCTCGGAATGGAATTCGTCCACATGGGCGAGTTCGCCTGGTACTTCATGGAACCCGAAGAAGACGATTACCAATTCGATTGGCTCGAAAAAAACATCGACTTGGCGGCAAAGAACGGCCTGAAAGTCGTACTCTGCACCCCCAGCGCGACTCCTCCCATTTGGCTCACGCGAAAACATCCGGAGATTCTGATGCTCGACGCGCAAGGCCGCATCATGGATCACGGCAGCCGCGAACATGCCGATTGGAGTTCCCCGCTCTATCGCGAGTACGTCACCAAAATCGACACGGAATTGGCGAAACGCTTCGGAAAAGATCCGCGCGTCTGGGGCTGGCAGATTGATAACGAGCTGAGCCATTACGGCCGTCAATTCTCTTATTCGCAAGCGGCCACCATCAAATTTCGTTCCTGGCTGCGCGAGAAATATGGCACGATTGACCGGCTGAATCAGGATTGGGGCGGCGCGTTCTGGTCCACCATGTATCAGGATTTTGGCCAGATCGATATTCCCAACCCCGAAACGCTCGTCGCCGATCCCAGCCCGCACTCGGTCCTCGATTTCAGGCGCTGGTTTGCCCACGAAGCCGCCGACTACGTGAACATGCAGGCAACCGTCCTCCGCCGGTATTCAAAGAATCAATGGATCACCACCAATTTCATGACTCTGCACGAAGATGTCGACCCCTCACTCTCGGCGAAAACGCTCGATGTCTTCACTTGGACACACTACCCCGTGCACGGCGACCTGAACGAAGGCCCGCTCGGATTCCGCCTCGGCAGCGCCGAGCAAATGTCGTTCATGCATGATTTCATGCGGTCCTTCAACGGGCTCTCCGGGCCTATGGAGCTGCAGCCTGGCCAAGTGAATTGGGGAGACGTCAATCCGTGGCCTTTGCCCGGCGCGATTCACATGTGGCTCTTGCGCGCCTTCGGAGCCGGCGCCCGCCTGGTCTGCACCTACCGCTACCGCCAGCCGCTCTACGGTTCCGAGCTTTATCACAAAGGGCTCGCCGAAACCGATGGCGTTACGCCTTCTCCAGGCGGACGTGAATACGCCCAAGCCATGCGCGAAATCGTCGAGCTTCGCAAGCACTACGATCCCGCCGCTCACGAGCCGCAATCCTACGCCGCGCGCCGCACTGCATTCCTGATCGCCTACGACAATCGATGGGACATTTCGAATCACCCGCAAACCACGCGCTGGGACACCATCGCGCACTGGATGCGCTATTACCGCGCTCTGAAGAGCATGATGGCGCCGGTCGATGTCATCACCGCCGATCGCGATTTCAGCCATTATCCGTTCGTAGTCGCACCCGCCTATCAGTTGGTTGACGAAGATCTCATCCGCCGCTTCACCGATTACGCGCAGAACGGCGGTCATCTTGTGCTCACCTGCCGAACCGCGCAGAAAGACCCGCGCGGGCATCTTTGGGAAGCGCCATGGGCCGGGCCGATTCTTCCCTTGATCGGCGCGACAATTCCTATCTACGACTTGCTCCCGGTCGGCGTCACCGGCCACGTGCGCGCAAGCGGAAAGGAGTACGCCTGGGGTTCCTGGGGCGATATTTTAGAGCCGCAACCCGGGACGGAAGTGCTGGCTCAATACACGGACGAGTTCTACTCCGGCCGCGCCGCCGCAATCACCCGCAAGCTGGGCCGTGGAACAGTGAGCTACATCGGAGTCGATACGTTGGACGGCGAACTCGAGCGCGCCCTGCTGCATCGCATTTATCAAACCGCAGGCGCAGCCCCAGCCAATCTCGACCCGAACTTTCTAGTCGATTGGCGCGACGGCTTCTGGGTCGCCACAAACTTCGCCAGCCAAGCAGAGCAAGCCCCAGCCTCAGCAGCGGCTCAAATCCTGGTCGGCGCCCGCAACGTCCCGCCAGGCGGCACAGCAGTCTGGCTCGATCACTGACTAGCGTCCTGTCGCATTGAATCCGTTAGCCTTCGATCGCAGCACTCGGGACAGACGACTCCGTCCCAAGCGCCGCAGTGCCCACTTGCAGCGCAATTCTCATCGCGCGTGGACGGAGCCGTCTGTCCCTGCACATGCTGACGATACCGCCGCGACAGCCCACTAGCGTCGAACGTCTGGAATCATTTGCTGGCGAAGAATTTCATTGACGCGCGTGAGACGGGGGTTTTCTTCGGCCGGTAATACTTGCCAATGATGGCATTCTCCCAGATCTCTGGAGGCAGGACAGGGGAGTCCGGATCGGCGGTGTCGAGTTTTTTGTCTCGCCTCGCATATTCTTCCCTGATCTCATCTGTAATGCTAAGCCTTCGATGCCGCCGTTTCGTAGATTTTTCTTTCATACTTGCTCGCCTTCCTCGCCGAAATCATGTGAATAGTTTCCCTAGCACTCGGCCTTCTATATATTCGGCCTACCGCAAATCGTCCAGGGACTCCGACGCCGGTTCAACACCCGTCACCAGCAGATGATCCCGCGCTCGTGTGCAGGCTACGTAGAGCAGGTGCCGTTCCGTGTTATAAACCTCTTCGAGATCCGCATCATCCGCAACTGTTTCGATGCGGGTTTGCAGCGGAATAATTTCATCGTCACACGCCATCACCACAACCGAACGAAATTCGAGGCCCTTTGCGACATGCATGGTGCTGATCGAAACACGCCCATTGTTCCTGCGCGGCGGTCCTGACTGCATGGTTTTCCAAAAACTGAGGGATTGGTACGGGCGTTGCCTGGTCGAATAGGACCCGCATTTATGGGGCTTGGGCGTATTCAGGGGCCTTGTCGAGACTGCGGGCGGCGAACTCAATTACGGCTCTCACCTGCTCACGGTCGAGCCCGTCGTACCACTCCATTATGTCGTCAATATTGGCGCTGGCTTCGAGGTTCTCAAACATGGCGGCCACCGGCATTCGGGTTCCTTTGAGGACCCATGCGCCGCTGACTTTGCCCGATATGCTTTCAACGGCGGCGGATTTGGACCAATCGAGCGTTTCCATAGTCGTACCCTGCTTCCATCCTAGGTTTTTATCGGGTTCGGCGCCGGCCAGGGACAATTTAGGCTGCTCAATAAACCCGGAACACCTTCATCACTTCACCACCCAAGTGGTTGATGACCTTCACCGCGATGCGTCCCGACTTGGGTCTGTCAAACGGGCCGCGACGTGTCGCTGTTCAGCGTCTAGGATCTCAATTCGGGTTACCCGTATCCGCGCTAAGCTTGTGGTCGTACTAAACTAGCAATTTCATTGGCATGGCTAACTGCCGGTTGAGCAGCCGCGCCAGGCGTCCGCCGACAGTAAATGGCGAAACTCGAAGATTTGAAGCGTGGGGCAACCCTCAAAGGCATATTGCGGGATTCGCTCGTCACGGTGATTGACGTCAAATGGTACGGCTCGGCTGCCATCGAGCTGACCTATAAGGACCCCTCCGGAAAGCCCAGCGTCGTGCTCCTTTACCGCGATCGCGAGCCAAGCCTGGAAATCAGCGAAATGGGCCGGCCTTGGAGCTTCGACGGTGACGGTAGTCTCTTTCGGCTCGTCTCCGAAGCCTACCGAATTAACCTTGCGCATCTTTTCGATCCGCTACTCGCTATCCACACGTCCATGGTCGATCCCCTGCCGCATCAGATCACTGCAGTGTATGGCGAGATGTTGCCGCGGCAGCCGCTTCGGTTCCTGCTTGCGGACGATCCCGGCGCCGGCAAAACGATTATGGCCGGTCTCCTCATTAAGGAACTGCTGATTCGCGGCGACCTGCACCGGTGTATGATCGTCTGCCCCGGAAACCTTGCCGAGCAGTGGCAAGACGAACTCTATCAGCGATTCCAACTCCCGTTTGAGATCTTGACGAACGACAAGCTCGAATCCGCGCATACCGGCAACTGGTTTTCTGAAAATTCAATGATAATTTGCCGTTTGGACAAGCTGAGCCGCAATGAGGACGTCCAGGCGAAGCTGGCCAATACGGATTGGGATCTTGTCGTCTGCGATGAAGCCCACAAGATGTCCGCCAGCTTCTTCGGCGCCGAGGTGAAGTACACCAGGCGATACCGGCTGGGCCAACTTCTCGGCCAGCTCACGCGGCATCTCCTGCTGATGACCGCAACGCCGCACAACGGCAAGCCGGAAGATTTTCAGCTTTTTATGGCGCTGCTCGACAGCGACCGCTTCGAAGGCCGTTCGCGGGATGGCGTACATACGACCGATGTTTCTGACATGATGCGGCGGCTGGTCAAGGAGCAATTGCTGAAGTTTGACGGAAAGCCGTTGTTCCCGGAGCGGCGGGCCTACACTGTCAGCTACAAGCTCTCGGATGCCGAAGCAGCCCTGTACAAGAACGTAACCGATTACGTGCGCGAGGAGTTCAGCCGGGCCGATTCTCTCGAAAGCAGTGGGCGCAAGGGAACGGTTGGATTCGCGCTGACTATTTTGCAGCGGCGTCTGGCGTCCTCGCCCGAGGCAATTCTTCGATCCTTACAGCGCCGTCGCGAACGGCTGGAAGGTCGCCTCCGAGAAGAGCAGATCCTTAAACGCGGAGCGGCTCTTCAAGACATCCAAGGATTACCCAGCCTCACCGACGAAGATATCGACGATCTCGAGGACGCGCCCGACGCGGAGGTGGAAGAAACCGAAGAGACTGTTGTCGACCAGGCGACGGCGGCGCGCACCATCGTTGAACTGCAGGCGGAAATCGAGATTCTGAAACGGCTGGAAACGTTGGCGCTCAAGGTTCGGCGCAGCGGAACGGACAAGAAGTGGGAGGAGCTTTCGGCGCTCCTGCAAAACCATGCCGAGATGTTCGATGCCGCGGGTCACCGCCGCAAGCTGGTCATTTTCACCGAGCACCGCGACACGTTGAATTATCTGAGTGAGCGGCTGCGCTCGCTGCTTGGCGCTCCCGAGGCGCTTGTCACGGTTCATGGGGCGATGGGGCGTGACGAGCGCAGCAAAGCCCAGGAGGGATTCAAGCAGGATAAAGACGTTCTGATCCTGCTGGCAACGGATGCCGCCGGAGAAGGCATCAACTTACAGCGCGCGCACCTGATGGTCAACTATGATCTGCCGTGGAACCCGAATCGTCTAGAACAGCGCTTCGGGCGCATTCATCGTATCGGTCAGACCGAAGTCTGCCATCTCTGGAACCTGCTGGCGGAAGAGACGCGCGAGGGCGACGTTTACAAGCGCCTTCTCGAAAAAATTGAGCTGGAGCGGGAGGCGCTCGGTGGGGGAGTTTTCGATATTCTGGGCCAACTCTTCCGCGAGCAACGCCTTCGCGATTTGCTCATCGAGGCGATCCGCTACGGCGACCGGCCTGAAGTCAAGGCGCGCCTTCATCAGATTGTCGACAACCTCACCGACCGCAAGCATTGTCAGCAGCTTCTCGAAGAACGCGCGCTGGCCAACGACACCATGGATGCGTCCGAGGTGTTGAAAATCCGCGAGGATATGGAACGCGCAGAAGCGCGGCGTCTGCAGCCTCACTTCATCGAATCGTTTTTTCTGGAAGCATTCCGGATTTTGGGCGGCTCCATTAAAGAGCGCGAGCCGCGCCGCTTCGAGATCACTCACGTGCCCGCGCTGATTCGGCAGCGGGACCGTCTGATCGGCACGGGCGAGCCGGTCTTAGCTAAGTACGAGCGGATCACTTTCGAGAAGTCGCTCCGTGCTGTTCCCGGCCAACCGCTGGCCACGTTCGTCTGTCCGGGGCAGCCACTGCTCGGCGCAACCATCGATCTGATCCTGGAGCGCAATCGAGACCTTTTGAAGCGCGGAACGGTGCTGGTGGATCCGGACGATCCCGGTGATGACGTTCGAGCACTCTTCTATCTGGAGCACACCATCCAGGATGGACGGACGGACCAGGCCGGCAACCGGCGCATCGTTTCCCGCCAACTGCAGTTTGTCGAGACTGATTCCGGTGGCGCGGCCAGGAACGCCGGATATGCTCCCTACCTGGACTATCGAGCGGCAACGCCTGAGGAACGGAACTGCCTTTCGGCAATCTTGGAGTCGCAAGCCTGGCTGAAAAGCGACCTGGAATCTGTGATTGTCGGCCACGCAATCGCCAATCTGGTTCCAAAGCATCTCGAAGAAGTTCGAAAACGCCGCGAGGATCTCGTCACGAGAACCATGGCGGCCGTTAAGGACCGGCTGACCAAAGAAATCACTTACTGGGATCATCGCGCCAATCAGCTCAAGGATCAGGAATTGGCAGGTAAAGCGAACGCGAAAATCAACTCCGGGAAAGCAAGACAACGCGCCGACGAGCTGCAAATCCGTTTGCAGAAGCGAATGCTCGATCTGGAATTGGAGCGCCAAATCTCGCCTTTGCCGCCGGTAGCCATTGGTGGTTCACTTGTCGTTCCAGTAGGGCTTCTGCAAAGATTGATGCCATCTCCCGCTTACCCGCTCAATGGCGCGGATTACGCGGCGTCAGCCGAAGAGCGGAAGACAATCGAGTTGCTTGCGATGCAGATGGTCATGGAAGCCGAGAAGCAGCTCGGCAATCAACCGCGGGATGTAAGCGGTGAAAAGTGCGGTTATGACATTGAATCCAAGGTGCTGGCAGACGGCAAGCTGCGGTTCATTGAAGTGAAAGGTCGAACGCTCGAAGGCGATACGGTCACCGTCACTCGCAACGAAATCTTGACCGCACTGAACAAACCCGAGGATTTCATCTTGGCCATTGCGCGGATCGATGGGCAGAGTTCGCGCCTCCATTATGTGCGCAGGCCATTCCACCAGGAGCCCGAGTTTTCCGTCGAAAGCATTAATTACAAGCTGCAGGATCTGCTGAGAGGCGCGGAGCTGATCGCATGACAGCTGCTTTGCGTTTGCTTGAAGAATGGCTGAAGGAGCCGGAGGGCGAACACCTCGAATCCAAGGAAGCCAAGGGTAACTTCCACATTGACAAACTGGTCCGCTATTGCGCACGACCTAAGGGACGCGGGTCGCGGGATCGACTCGTGGCAGCCGTTGGCGCTTGGCGGATCGAAGAGGGGCAATTGCACCGAATCCAAAAGAACCGGGTAGTTAGGTGCAATCCAGGTGCAATTATAGATCAGTAAGTGTCTTACTATCAATGGCTTATATTGCACCGCTTATCGACGCTAATCTGCATTTTCGCGTGCAATTGGAATGCGGTAAAGGCCAGTGAAGAAGAAACTCATTGAAGTAGCGTTGCCGCTCGAGGCGATAAACAAGGAGTCCGCGCGGGAGAAGTCGATTCGGCACGGACATCCGTCAACATTGCATCTCTGGTGGGCGCGGCGGCCACTCGCCACGTGCAGGGCGGTCTTGTTCGCATCACTGGTTGACGATCCATCGAGCCTTCCCGAGCAGTTTCCGACCGAAGCCGACCAGGATAAAGAGCGGCAGCGGCTGTTTCGCTTGATCGAGAGACTTGTGCTGTGGGAGAACTCGAACAACCGTGCAGTTCTCGATGAAGCCCATGCGGAGATCTTGAAATCCACTGACGGCAATCCGCCTCCGATCTACGATCCGTTCTGCGGCGGAGGATCCATTCCGCTCGAAGCGCAGCGGTTGGGGCTTGAAGCGCACGCCAGTGACTTGAATCCTGTCGCGGTGCTAATAACGAAGGCTCTTATCGAGATTCCGCCCAAGTTCGCCGGGCAGCCGCCGGTGAATCCGGTCGCCAGAAACAAAATGAGCGGGAAGGGCATGTGGACCGGTGCCCGTGGATTGGCCGATGATGTGCGGTACTACGGACAGTGGATGCGCGATCGCGCATTTGAAAGCATCGGGTACCTTTATCCCAAAGTCAAGCTACCGAAGGAACACGGAGGCGGTGAGGGGACGGCAATTGCCTGGCTCTGGGCTAGAACGGTCTTTTGCCCTAATCCAGCCTGCGCCTCGCGGATGCCGCTCGTTCGTTCTTTTGCTTTATCGAATAAGACGGGCAAAAAGGCCTGGATCGAACCATCTGTGGATTACCCCACCCGCGCTGTCCGCTACACGGTCAAGACCGGAAACGGAACAGCGCCGGAGGGTACCGTCAACCGCAGCGGAGCCCGCTGCCTTGCCTGTGGAACTGCAGTTCCGCTAGAGCACGTCCGAACACAGGGCAGAGTCGGTAGGATGGGTACGCAGTTGATGGGCATTGTCACAGAGGCAATGAGGCAGAGAATCTATGTTGATGCAGATGACCAACATGAAGCGATCGCGGCTCTTGCTCAACCGGGTGATGTGCCCACCACTGCCCTACCAGACAAGGCCCTCGGCTTCCGCGTCCAGGTATATGGCATGACGCGGCATCGCGACTTGTTCACGAATCGTCAACTAGTGGCGCTAACCACGTTCAGCGATCTGGTGCATGATGCGCGTCTCACCGCCGTTCGTGAAGGCGCTTCTGAGACCTATGCGACCGCAATTGCAACGTACCTCGCATTTGCTGTTGACAAATTGTGCGATACCAACACGACTCTCTGTACGTGGCAAGTCGATCCACCACGATTGCGTGCAACGTTCGGCAGGCAAGCACTACCCATGACATGGGATTTTGCCGAAGCGGGAATTTTTGCAGATGCTGCGGGTGACTTTGGGAGATGCGTAGGTTCACTCACCGAAGTTCTGGATGACCTTCCGATTCGAAGCAATGCACGTGTTTCTCAATTAGATGCAACGCGCATGGATGGGCCCGCGTCAGCGGGGGTTTTTTCAACAGACCCTCCTTACTACGACAACATCGGGTACGCTGACCTCTCGGACTTTTTCTATGTGTGGCTCCGTCGGTCGCTGGTGCCCTACTATGCTGACCTTTGCAGTACCCTTCTGGTCCCCAAGAAACAGGAGCTCATTGCGACGCCCGCCCGTTTCAATGGCGATACTGGGGCCGCTCGGCAGTTCTTTGAAAACGGCCTCTCGAGTGCGTTCGCACGCATGTACCAAATGCAGAACCCAAGATATCCGCTGACCATTTACTACGCCTTCAAGCAATCTGGGACTGATACTGACGAGGAGGATCTTGGCAGAATCAGTCGAGCCTCGACAGGCTGGGAGACGATGCTAGAAGGTCTTGTGACCGCGGGCCTACAAGTCACTGGTACGTGGCCTATGCGTTCAGAGCTTAGCACTCGGAATGTGGGTCGGGATACTAATGCCCTTGCATCCTCGATAGTTCTCGCTTGCCGACCACGTGAAGATTCCGCGCCCATTACCTCGCGCAAAGATTTCCTCGCCTCACTCAAGAAAGAACTCCCACAGGCGCTGCGCAATTTGCAGAAGGGCAACATAGCGCCAGTCGATCTCGCGCAGGCGGCCATCGGCCCGGGGATGGCAGTGTTCTCCAGATATAAGAAGGTTCTCGAAACCGATGGCTCCTCAATGCGAGTAAAAACAGCCCTGGCTCTGATTGACCAGGGTCTAGGCGAGGTCCTCTCAGAGCTAGAAAGCGAATTCGACCCTGACACGCGATGGGCACTGGCTTGGTTTGAGCAACATCGGTTCGACGAAGGCGACTACGGGGTAGCAGAAGTTTTGGCAACTGCAAAGGCGCTTAGTATTTCGCATCTCGCCGAGGCCGGTATCCTCCGGTCGCGCGCCGGGAAGGTGCGTCTGCTGCGCAGGGATGAGCTCCCCGAAGATTGGGACCCCTCGACCATTCGCCGCCTTACCGTGTGGGAAGTCACGCAACACCTGATCCGATCCCTTGATCAGAAAGGGGAGAAGGAAACCGCCGATCTAAAAGCGAAGATCGGCGGAATGGCCGAAATCGCCCGCGACCTCGCCTATCGGCTCTACACGCTCTGCGAGCGCAAAGGCTGGGCCGAAGAGGCAGGCTACTACAACAGCCTCGTGGTGGCGTGGCCATCCATGGCATCGGAAGAATTCGAACTGGCCGGAGGACGGGCCTGAGATGACCAGAGACGAAGCCATTCCAGAGATCACTCGGCGACTGGTGGATTATTTCAAACCGGTTCGCATTTATCTTTTCGGCTCGGCAGCACGCGGCGACGGCGGACCGGACAGCGACTTGGATTTTTGCGTCGTTCTACCGGACGATGCTCCAGGAGAACTCTACCGCCCCGGTATCCATAGCGCCTTATGGGATCTGGGCACTGCCGCCGATATCGTCCGGTATCCCTTGAGCGATTTCGAAACCCGCGCGGCTCACGTCGTTTCGTCGCTCCCGGCGTCCGTGGCGCGGGAAGGGAGGCTGCTCTATGACTCGGCAAGAGTCGCAGCATGACGAGGCCCGTCGGTGGCTCAAAGTGGCGGCCAGGGATTTGCGCGTTGCCGATCTGCTCCTCACGGAAGAGCCTTCTGCCTCGGTATTCCACAGTCAACAATGCGCGGAGAAGAGCGCCAAAGCCTTTCTGACCCAGAGAGAAGTTCCCTTTCGGAAGACTCACGACCTTACGGAACTCGGCAACCAGTGTGCGGCGCTGGAACCGGCTCTCACCCCGCTCTTGAGACAAGCCGCCGATCTCACCGAATACGCAAGTGTTTTCCGCTACCTCGACGCGCCTCGCGAGCCGGATACGCCTGAGGCCGAAGCTGCCGTGGGCACCGCCAGGCGCGTGTATGAAGCGATAAGAGTTTTGATCGACGGTGGCGAGACGCCGGGGCATCATGGCCATCACGAATAGTGAGCGCGTCGGCAAGGCTCTGGATGTCTTGAAAGACGGATTGCGCCCCTACGTCGAGCGCGAGCTGAAGGCAACTTACAAAGACCGCTGGATCGATACCGCGCGGCCGAGTTTCCCGGACTGGCAGCACACCGGTAAAGAAGGAAAGGGCCTGAATTGGGATATCCAAGCTCTACTCCAGGTAATGTGCGAGCTGTGGAATGACTGTTTTAAGAAGATCCTTGGCCCGTCGGAGCGCAACCTGGCCTTCGAGCTCCGCGACGTCCGGAACAAGTGGGCGCACCAGAAAGCCTTTTCGACCGATGACGCCTATCGCGCAATCGACAGCGTTTCGCGTCTGCTGGCGGCGGTTTCGTCCGAACAGTTAGAAGCAGTGGAAGTGATGAAAGCCGAGATCCTCCGCGTCAAGTTCGACGAACAACTCAGGACCCAAAAGCGGAAGGAAGCGAGCGTAGCCGTGGAAGGCAAACCGGCAATCGGCCTGACGCCCTGGCGCGAGATCGTGACTCCGCACCCGGATGTGGCCTCCGGCCGATATCAGCAAGCCGAGTTCGCTGCCGATCTCTGGCAGGTCTACCTGGGTGAGGGCTCGGACGAATATAAGGATCCCATTGAGTTCTATCGCCGAACCTTCATCACAGAGGGTTTACAGAAGCTGCTGGCCAACGCACTGCGACGTCTGGCCGGGCAAGGAGGCGACCCCGTCGTCGAATTGCAGACCAACTTTGGAGGCGGAAAAACGCATTCGATGCTGGCGTTGTGGCATCTGTTTGCTGGCGTTCCTGCCGGACAATTGCCGGGCCTTGAAACCGTAACAAAAATGGCCGGAGTTTCCCAGCCGCCCAAAGTCCGGCGCGCCGTGGTGGTCGGTCTTCGGCTGTCTCCGGCTGAAGTTCACAAGAAGCCGGATGGAACAGTCATTCGAACCTTGTGGGGCGAGCTGGCCTGGCAGCTCGGCGGCAAAGAAGGCTACGCAATGGTGCGCAGCGCGGACGAGAACGGAGTCAGCCCCGGCGACTCCCTGCGGCTGCTTTTCAACAAGTATTCGCCGTGCCTGATTCTCATTGACGAATGGATTTCCTATGCACGGCAGCTCTACAACAAATCGGACCTGCCCGCTGGCGATTTCGATGCGCACTTCACGTTCGCGCAAACGCTGAGCGAATCCGCAAAGCTGGCGGATAAAACGCTGCTGGTGGTCAGCATTCCGGCATCGCAGAATGAGATCGGCGGCGAAGGCGGACTCGCAGCATTGGAGCGGCTCAAGAACGTCATGGAGCGCGTGGAGACCTCATGGCGTCCTGCAAGCGCGGAAGAAGGTTTTGAGATCGTGCGGCGAAGATTGTTCCAGCCGATCACCGGCGCCGAGCTGTTCACTGCGCGAGATGGGGTGGTGAAGGCGTTCGCCGATGAGTATCGTAAATTCCCGCAGGAGTTCCCCTCCGAGGTTGGCAAGTCTGACTATGAACGCCGCATGAAGGCTGCGTATCCCATCCACCCGGAGTTGTTCGAACGGCTTTATAACGACTGGTCAACCCTCGACAAGTTTCAACGCACGCGCGGCGTACTGCGCCTAATGTCGGCAGTGATCCACGCGCTCTGGGAGCGCGAGGATAAGGGCCTCCTGATCTTGCCGGCCAACGTGCCCGTAGATGCGCCCGCGGTCCAAAGCGAGCTGACGCGTTATCTGCCGCCGGTCTGGGACCCGATCATCGAAAAGGATATCGATGGGCCAAACTCGCTCCCGCTGAGGATCGACCGTGAGAACCCGATGCTCGGGCGTTATTCCGCTGCGCGCAGGGTGGCGCGTACGATTTACCTCGGTTCCGCGCCGACACAGGACTCCGCGAAGAAGGGCCTTGAAGATCGGCAAATCAAACTCGGGTGTGTCCAGCCAGGGGAAACATCGGGGACATTCGGCGATGCCTTGCGCAGGCTCGCCGATCAAGCGACCTATTTATACGTGGATGGGAGCCGCTACTGGTACGCGACCCAGCCGAGCGTCAACCGATTAGCCGAAGAACGAGCTGAGCGCTATCACGCCGAGGAAGTAATAGAGGAGATTCGGAGCAGGCTCACCGAAGAAGCAAAGCATCGCGGCGATTTCTCGAGGGTTCACGTTTGTCCGGTTGGTTCCAGTGACGTAGTCGATGAGCCGGAAGCGAAACTCGTCATCCTGAGCCCGGATTACGCGCACAGTGCAAAAGCAGATTCAAGCGCAGGCCGGCAAGCGGCTGCGGAAATCCTCAACCGAGGTTCAGCGGGACGAAACTGCGGCAATATGCTGGTCTTCCTTGCAGCCGATAAGACTCGATTTGTCGATCTCGACAAAGCCATTCGTTCTTACTTAGCTTGGCAGTCAATCGAGAAGGAAAAAGTCGCCCTGGATCTGACACCTTTCCAGGTCAGTCAGGTGGAGCAGCGTTTAACCGGTTCTGATCAGGCGATCAAGGGCAGAATCCCGGAGACGTATGTCTGGCTGCTCGTGCCTGGACAGAAGCGGCCGGAACCCGGCCAGCCATTCCCCGCAATGGAGTGGCAGGAGTTCAGGCTGCAAGGCCAGGAATGGCTCGCGGAACGAGCCTCGAAGAAGCTGAAGAACGATGGGCTGCTGATCACCAGCATGGCCGGCGCAGTCCTGCGCTTCGAGATCGATCAAGTGCCCTTATGGCGTGGAAACCACGTCGGCGTAAAGCAATTGGTGGATGATTTCGCAAAATATCTCTACCTGCCGCGCGTCAAGAACGCCCAGGTCATTCTCGATGCGATTCAGGATGGGGTCGGTCGGTTGACTTGGGAGCAGGACGCGTTCGCCTACGCGGACTATTATGACGCCGCAGCCGATCGCTACCGTGGTCTCGAATTCGGCCGCCGCCCTACTGTCCAGTTAAACGCGAACAGTGTGGTGGTGAAGCCCGGCATTGCCGCAGCGCAAATACTGAAGGACTCGACACCTCCACCGCTCACAACAACTCCGGGTAGTTCTAGCGAGAGTGTCGGAGCCATTGTTGTTCCGCCCGCGACGCAAGGCGGACCGCCTAAACCGCCTGTCCTGCGCCGCTTCCATGGCTCGGCTGCGATAGATCCGACTCGCCTTTCGCGAGACGTCGATGTCATCGCCGGCTCAGTGGTTCAGCACCTGGTTGGCTTACTCGATGCAAAGGTGAAGATCACCATTGAGATCGAAGCCGACATTCCGTCTGGTGCTCCCGACAGCATTGTTCGAACGGTGACCGAAAACTGCCGCACTCTGAAATTCGAGAGCCAAAGCTTCGAAGAGGTCTGAGGCTGCGCCGCACCATCTACCTCGCCTTCCTCTTCTCCCCCCGCTTCTCATTCCTTACCACCGAATTAATCTGAATCACCGGCATCAGCGAATTCTTCTCTCCCGGCTGATCCGCGATGCGCTGCGAAAGCTCTTGGTTCAGCGTCTCGACGAACCCCTCCATCTCTCTTTGCATCGCTTCCATCTTTTCGCGCATGTTCAGAATAATCTCCACGCCCGCCAGGTTCACTCCCAGCTCGCGCGTCAGCTTCAAAATAATCTCCAGCCGCTCCAGATCTTCATCCGTATACAGCCGCGTGTTTCCTTCGCTCCGCGACGGCGCCAGCAATCCCTCGCGCTCATAGAGACGCAGCGTCTGCGGATGAATCGCGTACTGCTCGGCCACCGCCGAGATCATGTATGCCGCTTTCCCCTTCGCTTTCGTCATACGCCCTCTTGCCTCTTATGCAGCCGGCTGCACATGCTTCCACATCTCCGACCGCACGTCCTCTGTCTGCACCTGCGCTAATTCCCGCAGCAGCTCCCGCGTGCGCTCATCGTGTACGTCCGGAGATTGCAGGCTCACCTCTACGATTTCATCCCCGCGCGAATTCTTCCGCGAGTTGAACACGCCCTTATCGCGCAGCCGGAACTTCTGCCCGTTCTGCGTCCCTTGTGGAATCTTCAGCAGCGCGCGCCCGTCAATCGTCGGCACTTCAATCTTCGCGCCCAGACCCGCTTCGCTCACCGAAAGTGGCACCTTCACTTCGATGTTGTCGCCGTTGCGCCTGAAGAACGGATGCTCTTCCACTCGAATCGTGATGTAAAGGTCGCCCGCAGGTCCGCCTCCGGTACCCGCATTGCCTTTCCCGGGAACACGCAGTCTCGATCCCGAAGCCACCCCCGCCGGGATGCGCACTTCCACCGTATCCGGCCGCGCGATCACGCCTTCGCCCCGGCACGTGGGACACGCATTCTTCAGCCGTCCCGACCCTCCGCAGCGCGGGCACGTTAGATTGAACTTCATCGCGCTCGCCATCTGCGTTACGCTGCCCGTGCCGTCGCATTCAGGGCAAACCGCGACATTGTTGCCCGATGCCCCGCTGCCATGGCACGTCTCGCACGTCTCCTGGCGCGAGATCCCAAGCTTCACCTGCGTTCCGCGAATCGATTGCCAAAAATCGATGCTGAGCCCGTACTCCAGATCCGCGCCCCGCTCCGCCTCCGCAGCGGCGTGACGCCCTCCGCCGAACATCTGCCCAAAAATATCCTTGAGATTTCCCGTGAATCCTTCCGACGTTCCACCCGACGATCCGCCCCGCGCGCCGGCAGCGCCCCGCTGTCCCTGATGCTGCCGCACGAAATCGTCCACGTCGAAATCGAAGCCTTGGAAATTCGGGCCACGCCCACCCCCGCCCGGCCCTCCGCCGTTCGGAGGAATATTTTCCGAATAAAATCCGTACTGATCGTAGACCTTCCGTTTGTTGTCGTCGCTCAGGATGTCGTACGCTTCCTGAACTTTTTTGAAACGCTCCTCCGCCGCCTTGTCTCCCGGATTCAGATCCGGATGGTGCTTCCGGGCGAGCTTTCGGTATGCCTTGCGGATCTCCTCCGTATCCGCGCCCCGAGCTACCCCGAGCGTCTCGTAATAATCCTTTTTCGTTGCCGAAGGCATATCTGTACGGGCGGGGCGAACCCCGCCCGCCTACTGTTTTCTCCGCCGCGTTACTTCTTGTCTTCCACGTCTACGAATTCAGCATCCACGACGTTGTCTTTGGGCTTCTCGCCGCCCTGCGCGCCGTCGCCGGTCCCCGCGCCCGCTCCGGGTCCCGCTCCGGCGCCGTTCGGAGTTGCACTCTGCGATTTGTACATTGCCTCGGCAAGTTTATGGCTCGCCGTCGTCAACTTATCAGTCGCCGAGGTGATCTTCTCCAGACCGCCCTCCGACATCGCTTGCCGCACGCCTTCCACCGCCGCTTCCACTTCCTTGGCGTCCGCCTCGGAAATCTTATCGCGGTGCTCCTTCAACGTTTTCTCGACGTTGTAAACCATCTGGTCCGCGCGGTTTCGTGCCTCGATCTCTTCTTTCTTCTTCCGATCGTCCGCCGAATGCGATTCCGCCTCCCGCGCCATCTTATCTACCTCGTCCTTGCTCAGGCCCGAAGAAGAAGTGATCGTGATCTTCTGCTCGTTGTTGGTCGCGCGATCCTTCGCCACTACATTCAGGATGCCGTTCGCGTCAATATCGAACGTCACCTCAATTTGAGGAATGCCGCGCGGAGCCGGTGGAATGCCTACCAGTTGAAACACGCCCAGCAGCCGGTTATCCTTCGCCATGGCCCGCTCGCCCTGGTACACCTTGATCTCGACCGAAGTCTGGCTGTCCGCCGCGGTCGAGAATGTTTCGCTCTTCCGCGTCGGTATCGTCGTGTTCCGCTCAATTAACTTGGTGAACACACCGCCCAGGGTCTCGATTCCGAGCGATAGAGGCGTTACGTCCAGCAGCAGTACGTCCTTCACTTCGCCGCCCAGCACGCCGCCTTGAACCGCCGCGCCCACCGCGACCACTTCATCCGGGTTTACGGTCTTATTCGGCTCTTTGCCAAACAGATCGCGAACCATCTGCTGCACTTTCGGTATGCGCGTCGATCCGCCGACCAGCACCACTTCATCGATGTCCTTCGGCGTTACGCCCGCATCCTGCAAAGCTTGTTTGCAAGGCCCCACCGAGCGCTGCAGAATGTCATCCACCATCTGCTCAAATCGCGCCCGCGTCAGCTTGATCGTCAAGTGCTTGGGACCGCTCGCGTCCGCGGTCAAAAACGGCAGGTTGATTTCCGTCTCGAGCAGCGTCGAGAGCTCGATCTTCGCCTTCTCAGCCGCTTCTTTAAGGCGCTGCAGTGCCATCTGATCTTTCGAAACGTCGACGCCCTGTTCCTTCTTGAATTCCTGAATCAGCCAGTCGATAATCCTCTGGTCGATGTTGTCGCCGCCCAGGTGCGTATCGCCGTTGGTCGATTTCACTTCCACAACGCCGTCGCCGACTTCCAAAATCGAAATATCGAACGTGCCGCCGCCGAAATCGTAGACCGCGATAGTCTCGTCTTTCTTCTTGTCCAGCCCGTAAGCCAGCGCCGCCGCGGTCGGCTCATTGATAATGCGCATCACTTCGAGCCCGGCAATCTGCCCCGCGTCTTTGGTCGCCTGACGCTGCGCGTCATTAAAATACGCAGGCACGGTAATCACCGCCTTGGTGACCTTCTCGCCGAGATATGCCTCCGCGGCTTCCTTCAATTTCGTCAGAATCATCGCCGAAATCTCAGGCGGCGAATACTTCTTTCCCTGAATCTCTACTCGCGCGTCCCCGTGATCGCCGGTTACAACCTTATAGGGAACCAGCTTCATCTCTTCGCTGACTTCATTGAAGCGCCGCCCCATGAAGCGTTTGATCGAATAGATCGTGTTCTCCGCGTTCGTAACTGCCTGCCGCTTCGCTACTTGCCCAACCAGCCGCTCCCCATTTTTGGTGAACGCCACCACCGACGGCGTAGTACGCCCGCCTTCCTGGTTGGGAATGACCGCAG
>JBAUUG010000638.1:0-2435 GCA_049582585.1 Bryobacteraceae bacterium
GATTTAAATGGGCCGGAATGCGCGCCGTCCAGCATCGCCTCTCGCTGTTAGGGGTCATGTGGACAGTCATGGGATTCGACTGGAAATGGTCGGCCGAGCGCATCGCCAAGCACGTGCTCAGGTATGCGTCCCCGGGCGGCATCATCTGCCTGCACGACGGCCGCGAGGTTCAGGAGAAGCCGGACGTGACGCCCATGCTGGAAGCGGTGCGGCGCATCGTTCCGGTGCTCAAGGACCGGGGCTACTCGTTTGAGGTGATCAGCGATTTGTTGCACCCCTAGGGGCGACCAAGTGAGAAAGAGGCGGCCAGGAGGTCGCCTCGCAAATCTACTGCCCGGTTTTGTGCGCCAGGCGGCTGCAAGCGTCACCCGCGCCGAGGATCGCTACCGCGTCCTTGCCGGCTTCCATGTAGCTGATGCGTCCATCTTTGTCGATGACGAAGGTGACGCGGTTCGCCATTCCCATGTTGGGAATTAGCACGCCATATGCCTCGGCCACTTTGCGTGTGGCAAAATCGCTGAGCAGGGGAAATGCGAGGCCGAGCTGTTTCGCGAACTCCTTTTGGGAAGGCGTATTGTCTTCGCTGATGCCGAATACCGCCGCATCGGTTCCCTTGAACTTGTCCAGCCCAATCTGGTAGGTCTGCATCTCTTTGGTGCAGCCGCCAGTGAAAGCGGCCGGGAAGAAGGCCAGGACCACGGTTTGCTTGCCGCGGAATGAAGAGAGGGTCACGTTCCCCCCCTGCGTCGACGGCAGCGTGAAATCGGGAGCCATATCTCCCACTTTCAAATTCGTCGGGAGCGGCGCTTTATCCTGCCCCAGGGCCGTCATTCCGAATAGCGCAAGTAATGCTACACAATTTGCAAGCTTCATTGAGTCCTCAACAGTTTGAAGGTATCACGTAACTGGGCAGCCGATAAGCTGGAAGGTTGAAGGAATTGTAAAATCTGGTGGCGAAGAGCAAGCGCGGCAAGCTGTACTTGATGGGCGCGGGGCCCGGTGATGCGGAGCTACTGACGCTCAAGGCGGCGCGGATCCTAGGGCAGTGCGATGTGGTCCTGTATGACCGGTTGGTGAGCCGCGATGTGTTGTCGTTCGCCCGGCCTGACGCGGAGCTGATCTATGTGGGAAAGCACGCAGGCGAGCAGGAGCACACGCAAGCACGCATTTTTGAGCTGATCCGAAGCTATGCGCTGAACGGGAAGGCGGTTGCGAGGCTAAAGGGCGGCGATCCGCTGGTATTCGGCCGCGGGGCAGAAGAATGGCGGCTTGCGATCGACGACGGAATAGAAGTGGAGCTGATCCCGGGAATCACATCGGCGATTGCAGTGCCGGGGCTGGCTGGAATCCCGCTCACCTATCGCGGGGTTTCGCAAAGCTTCGCGGTGATCACGGGGCACTGTCATGAGGGCGTGAGCCATGACTGGGCCAGGTACGCGGCCATCGACACTCTGGTGGTGCTCATGGGCGTGACGAACCGGCAGCACATCGCGAGGGCCTTGATTGCCGCAGGTCGCAGTCCCCATCAGCCGGTTGCGTTCATCGAGCACGGGAGCATGCCGGACGAACGTGTGGTCGAAGGCACGCTGGGAACGGTGGCGGCGGACCGTTTGGAAGTGGAAAGTCCGGCCGTGTTCGTGATCGGCGAAGTCGTGCGGCTGCGGAGCACGCTTACGGCATTCTAAGCGCGCACAACGGCCACCAACGCGCTAAAGCGAAGACGGGCTGTGCGCTATGGTTCAAGAACCGCAACCGCAAGTCCTTGAGCAGCTACCGTAATCGGCTCAGCGATTGGTCGCTCCGCTGCGGGAGCCAATTCAGAAGCCTGGATCAATGTGCGAATCTGATCCAGGCTCGGCCACGCGGGGCTGCCCATTTCCTTCCAGGCTTTCCACGATGAGCCGTGCTCAGGATCCACGAACTGCATCCGGTAGTGCTTGGCCTCTGTGCCCTTCACGTCCAGCCGGAACGTCTTTGCGGGCGTCTGTTGTCCAGGCTCTGCGTAGTTCCAGAGTACGACCACAACTTTGCCGTCGTCACCCACGGTGGCCAATGCATCCTCCGAGTTCACAGGCAGCCGCTTGGTGCCAAGCTGGTGCAGTAACTGGAATGCGCGGAAGGCCGGCTTTGGAATGCCGCGTTCGGCGATCAATCCATAGCCGCCATAGAACGGTGTTTTGATCACGCCTTGCTCCTCGAAGACGTCGGAGAAGGTCCAGTACGACATCATTTCGGTCAGCCCGTCGCATTCGCGAATATTGTTCGCGAGCCAGGGACCCATGAAGGCGCTATCGGTTACCTCCTGTTGCGTCATGTAGGTGGCGTTGTACTCGGACCAGATAATAGGCGTTTTGGGCGCCCCCGAGGCTTGTACCTGGTCATACACTTTCTTCGCAGAGCGCGCGACCATGTCACGACGCGAAATCGCGACATAA
>JBAUUG010000639.1:0-36724 GCA_049582585.1 Bryobacteraceae bacterium
GCTGCGCAGCCCCGGCCTGCGGTTCGCCAAGCTCCCGAAAGCCGGCCTGCCCCACAGACCAGACCCGAGCAAGCTAGACCTGAGCCACAAGCAAGACCTGAGACCCAACCGAGACCCGCGCCGCAACCCAGACCTCAGACACAACCGAGACCTGAGCCGCAAGTGAGAACCGCGCCGCAAGCCAGACCTGAGACCCAAGCGAGACCTGAATCGCACCCCGCGCCGCAGCCCAAAGCGGAGCCGCGCGCCGAACCGCAATCGCGTCCGAACACGGAGAAGGCGCGTCCCAAACAAACCGAGCCGCGCTAAATCTTTTCCAGGGGCGGCTGGCTGACGAATTGTTCACAGCCGCTCCCATCCTACGTGCTCAAATGCCGGATCAAACATGTCCGGGCGCAGCATTTCCGCGATGATTTGAAGCGATTCCACCAGCCGCGGCCCGGGCCGGTTCATGAATTGATTGCCGTCGCACACAAAGACATTTCCCGTGCGCACCGCCCTGAGCATGCCCCAATCAGCGCGATCCGTCAGCCAGTGCATTTCGTTGCGAGTGCGGTTTAGATCGAAGCCGCAGGGCAACGCGATAATGAAGTCCGGATCTGCCGACTTGAGCTGTTCCCAAGTCATCCAGGGCGAGTGTTGGCGGGGCACTCCGAAGAGGTTTTCGCCCCCCGCCATCTCAATCAACTCCGGAACCCAGTTTCCACCAGCCATGAGAGGGTCAAGCCACTCGATCGCTGCAATCCGCGGCTTCTCTTCAGCCGTGCCGGCTCGCTCCCGAATGCAGCGCATCCGTCCTTGCAAACAGGCGATCAGTTCTTCTCCCCACTGCTCAACCCCGCAGGCGGAAGCCAGTCGCCGGATGTCTCGCCAGAGGTCATTCAGCGCATGGGGTTCGAGCGAGATAACGCGCGCCTCGCTCATCATTTCGCTCTGAAGTGCGCGTTCCACGTCTTCCAAGCTGACCGCGCAGACCTTGCATTGAGTCTGCGTGATGATGTGCGTGGGGCGAAGCCGGTGGATACAATCGGAATCGACTTTGTAGACGCTGAGCGCTGACGAAAGGCGCTCCTTCACCAATCGATCGATCTCGCCGCTCGATCCTGAAACGGAGATTGCCGGGCGCGTGCAGACTGGCAACGAGGCAACGCAAGGCGGGTAGTCGCATTCGTGTGATCGACCTACTTGGAACGCTCCAAGGCCTAGGGCATGGACGATCTCCGTAGCGCTCGAAACAAGCGGAAGCAGCCGCAACTCTGGCACCTACCTACTATAAGGGGAGTGTAGATTGCTCAGGGAACTCGGTTGGGCGGGCTATTTGTGGGTGCTTGTAAAGAAGTTTACAGGTTGGGGTGTCGTAGTGCAGCGGGGTTCAGAAGCGGAGCAACCATTGTTCCCTGAGCCAATTCTGTCATGTACGCTCCACTATTCAGCATGTTGGGTTCCAAACCTACTCCTAGCGTTTTCATCGGGTTAGTAAGAGCCGCCTCAGTCTGGGAAGTGCACTTTTTACCAAACAGGAAAGATGCACCAACCGCACCGCTTACTCCCTGAAGGTCGTGGCTCGGGAAGTGACTGCAAACACGCTGCGCGCTGAAACCGAGCCGCGACCGTCAGGGAGCGTCATATGGAGACAGTTCAACAACTCCTAGGGAGTGCTTCTCCCCCCTGGCTCCGCCGGAAGCGTGGCTGGAACGGAGGACACGCGGGTGACTCGTCCGCCTTTTGCTTCGTCAACGGTGACATGGTTGGTTTCGAGCGTGGTGCCCAGTGTTTGATCGAGTGAAACGCGCGCGGTGCTGTACGTGACGAGAGCGGCTATCTCGCTCGATTGAGCCGTAGCGAGGTCTCGCTGCTGCTGCACGACGAGAAATGTAGTGGACGCCCCCAAAGCGAACTTCTTCTGTTCGGCATCCAGCAGTTGTTCCTCCAGAACCCTGTTCTTCACCGCCGCTTGGTAACGGACGCGTGCCTGCTGCAGCCCGACAACTTGATTGGATACGTCAACGGCGATCTGGTTCACGCTTCTCTGATTTTCCAGTTGCGTTTGCCGCAGCCCCAACTCGCCGATTGCGTAGTCGGCTTGGGCTTGCCGATTGCGCAGGGTGGGAACGAAATAGCCGCCCGCTTTTTCGGTAGGAAAATCGCGGCGAATCATCTGCCCCAGCGCATCCCCGATACCGCCCACGAAATACGGGTCCGGAACTTCGCAGATGCTGCCTTTAGGGCCAACCGAGGCAGGGCACGCGACAAACCCCGGAGGTATGGGAGATCCCGCCGTCTCCCCTTGAGCGCCGGTCAAGGGACCCACCGTTCGCCCCGTTCCTGAAAGACCCTGGTTCGTCGCGCCCAAGAGACCCACTAACGTCGGAAGAAGCCCGTTTGCGGTGCCGGTGGCCGAGATCTGTGCATTACTGACATTGATTTTGTTCGCGGCTATATCGGTCCGATTCGCTAAGGCTGTCGCTGTAAGGTCTTTCAGCGGGGGCAGATTATCCTGTTCCGGAACGTCGATGCGGTCCACGGGAATGGCTTGCGTTTCGGCCAGCAATGGGTCCGCCAAGCCGTTCCGGCTCAGCAAGTTTTTGAGAGAGATTTCCTGCTGCTGGAGCGTGGTTTCGGATATCACCAGGTCTTGCTGGCTTGAGGCCACTTGTGCTTCCGCGGTCGTGACATCCAGCGGAGCCATCGTGCCGATCTCAACCTGCTTCTTGTTGTTCTCGAAAAACTGCTGGGCAACCGTCACCGCACTCTGCTTTGCTTTCACGTCTTCGTAGTCGGCGGCCAGCCCGTAATATGTGTTAAGAACATTCGCCACAGTGCTGATGACCTCGCCTTTGAAGTTCAGATCGTCCAGGTTGAGATTGGCCTTGGCGATCACGATATTTCGGCTGTTCAGCGCGACCCCGAATCCCTGCAGAAAATTGTGCTGGACGCTGACCGAGAGCGTGGTTGCGCTTTGCGGGTTCAGAAGGTCGGTAGGGGCATTTTCATTCAAGTAATTGTCGGTATAACTGACACTGACCTGGCCACCGGTGATTAATCCAGCGTTTATGGATTCGCTGTAATTTCGCGCATTATCTTGTAAGTTGAACTCGCCGGAGACGATGGTGAACGGATAAAGGGTCGATCGATGCGAAAAAGCCTCTGTGCTTTGAACCGTCGGATCGAGAGTCGGAGTCACAGGGCCGACTTGAGAAATATTGGCATTGACCGTATTTCCCGATCTGCTGCTGCCCCCTGTCGCAGTTACTCCGGAGGCATTCAAGCTTCCGGCAACACCCTCGCCGTTGGCGACCGAGCTGGCTTGTGACGAGCCGCTCGGAACGCCCGGCAACGGGCCTCCGGCTTCGGCGCGCTCCAGATTCCATTCGTCGAGTATGGGCGTATAACGCGCCAACTCGATATCTATGTTATTTTCGAGCGCCAGAGCTACCGCGTCTCGAGCGGTTAAATACAACTTCCCGGCCCTGATCAAGTCGCGGATGCGCACAGAGTTTGACATGCGGATCGGCGGCACGGCCGGCGCGATATAAGGCCGAACCAGGACGATTGCGCTGGACCTCACCGGCTCAATGTCCTGCATTTGCTGGCCCCAGTTCAATCCGCTCGTACACACGAATGACAGCGCAACTGCGAGACACTGACGGAACCGCATTATTGCTTGATCTCCGAAACCGCAACCGGCAAATTAGCCGGCAGCACGGATTTCCGCGCGACATGCCCTGAGAGAGCCTCGTTGATTGAAATGTTGTTCGTCTCGAGCGTCGTGCCGATGTTCTGATCGAACTGAATGCGCGCGTGGCTGTAATTGGCAAGCGCCTGAGTTTCCGCGCTCTCGGCCGATGCCAGATTCTGCTGATCGGTCACCACCTGAAACACAGTGCCCGCGCCGAGCGTGTATTTCTTCTTGTCGGCATCGAGTGTTTGTTGTTGCAGGATTCGCGCCTTTACCGCTGAATCGAATCGGACACGCGCCTGCCTTAGCCCGATGACCGCGTTCTGCACGTCCACGCGAACCTGGTTTATCGCTTTTTGCAGCGTAAGCTCATCCTGCCGCATTTCAAGCGCCGTAGTTACGTAATCGGACTGCGCGGCCCGATTCCGAAGAGGGATGCTGAGAGACACTCCGGCGGAATAGCTCGGGAAATCACGGCGGAACATTTGCCCAAGCAAAGTCCCCGTTCCCCCGATCGTGAACGGATCGGCGGGGAAAGCTCCCGGCAAGCTGTTCTGAGTTCCAGCCAAAGCACTATTGGTCAGCTCGGCAAAAACTTGCAGAGTGGGCTTCAATCCGTTTTTCAAACCCACTAATTGGATCCTTTGGCTATCGACGGTGAGCCTATCCTCCGCGATTTCCACGCGGTTGGCCAGCGCTTCTTTCACCAGGTCCTCGATCGGTTTCAGTTCGTCCTTTTCCGGCACATGAAACGTTTCAAGTGGAATAATGTGAACCTCAGCCAGTGTCGGACTCGCGACGCCGTTGCGGCTGAGCGCGTTCTTTAATATGGTTTCCTGTTGCAGCAAGTTCGTTTGTGAAATCAATAGATCTTGCTGGCTGGAATAGACCTGCGCCTCGGCGCGCGTTACTTCAATGGGAGCCAGAGTTCCGATCTCCACTTGTTTCTTGTTGTCTTCGTAAAGAGCCTGGGCGGTCGCGAGTTCATCCTTCCGGGCTTTGAGATCTTCATTGAAACTCACCAAATCCCAGTAAAGATTCAGAACCGCCGAAACCGTGGTGATCACCTGCTGTTTAAATTGCAGATCCGACACCTTCTCATTGTTCTTCGAAACCCGGATCAAGCGGCTTCCTACCGCGCGGCCAAAGCTATTCAGAAGGTTCTGCGAGACCTGAAGATCTATGCTTCCGGATGTATACGGGTCGAGATTGTAGGAAGCGCTGTTGAACTTATTCCACGAGTCCGTATATGTGAGCTGCGCGTAGGTTCCGAAATCGCTGTACTGGGAATATTGCGCCTGATAAACCCGTTGCTCCTGGACGAGGGCCGTCGTGCCGGTAACCACGGTATTGCTCTGCGGGCTGGTATAGTGCCCGAAATTTCCATAGAAAACGACTTGGGGATCGAGCGAAACGTTCGTTGGCCCCAGCACGGCGACCAGGCCCCCGCTCGAGCTCACGCCTGCGCCCGCTGTGCTCGCGGCTGATCCGCTGGCGTTTAAATTAACACCCGCCGTGCTCACGCTGGTCGGTCCGGCGGAGATTCCGACGCCGACGCTTCGAATTCCGCCACCGCCCTGCGTCCGCCGTGTTACTTCCCTGTAGAGCAGCGGCCCATAGCGCTGAATTTCGATATCGAGATTGTTCTCCAGCGCCAGCGCGATTACGTCCTGCGCGGAGAGATACAAATTCCCGCCTCGAACGAGCGCTTCAAGACGATCTGAGTTCGCCAGGTTTATGGGCGGAATCTCGCGCTGTTGATAAGGCCGCGTCAGCCAGCCGAGCCCTCCCTTCGGAGGGTCGATCCTAACCGCGCTTTGGCCGAACCCGGGTCCCACCAGCAGCAGCGACCCGCACAGCAATGACAGAAATGCTTTCAATCGTCTCATCAATAATCGTTTAAATCCTTCATGCACAACATGTCGTGCGTTCTTTGCGAGATGGCCCGTCTGAAACCAGAACGAAATGGCCGCCAGCCAGGTTCCGTGATTCCCTTCAGTGATTTCCCATGGTATCGCAGCAATCCGCACCGCTGGTCAAGGGCTGGAACTGACCTGACCGCACGGCGGATTCCAATCGAGCGAGTTGAGCTAAGAGTCGTGTTCTCAGTCAACTGGCCGACGGCGAAGCCCTCGCTGCTGAAGCCAGTTGTCCGGTTTTGGGACAGCCGGAGGTCAAGTTTGAGATTGGGTCGTAATCACGATGGCCTGAGCTGCCGGTTCAGATTCTCCCCGGTAGGAATGCGGCTCAAGCGCCTCGAAGTAGACGCTGTCTCCTGCTTCTAAGACATGATCCTCCGCCTGATACCGGATCACTAAAGAACCCGAGAAGACGTGCACCAATTCCCATCCCTCGTGATAGTGCTCCTGAACTTCCTTTTCGCTCCGCTTCGGGAATTCGGCGACATAAGCCGAAACGCGCTTCTCCATCGCGCCGAAGGCCAGCACCTCAAAGAAAAACGCCGGTAAGGGACTGTCGGGGCGCTCCGGAAACCGAATTCGATCGTGGGCGCGCGTTACCGAGAACACCCGTTTCGATCGCTTGTAATCGAAGAAGTACTCGAGGCCCACGTCAAAGACCATCGCGATCCGCGACAGAGTTGGCAGGGTCGGTATCAGTTTGCCGTTCTCAAGCTGCGAAAGCATCGAAGCCGAGAGCCCGGTATGCTTTCCGAGGTCTACTAAAGCTATTTTTTTTCGCAGACGCAGCCGACGGAGCTTGGCGCCGAGATCATAGCTGGATAGTATTCGGGTGATCGTCTCTTCTGAATTTTCAGGCTCTCTCAAACTTGTTTCATTATCGCGAACTTCTGCCGCGTTAATTTCAGTGCTACGAAAATTAATTTCTGCACTGTCAATTTTCGCGCTCTCAATCGGCTTACAGTCGGACATAGGAGTTTGAGAGATGGATTCTGCGGTTCAGCCTCAGATACAAAATCGAGGCTATCGGGAAGAAACTGACGACGATTTAATCACCAGATGCCGGCTCGGTGATACCAACGCTTTCGGAGAATTGGCGAGCCGCTATCAGGTATTGGCATTCCGCGCAGCTTTTTTCTTATTGAGAGACGAAGAGGAAGCGCGCGATCAAGTTCAAAATGCGTTCTGCAAGGCATTTGAGCATCTCAGCCAGTTTCGGCGGGATGCGAAATTCTCAACCTGGCTGATGCGCATCGTGGTGAACCAGTGTCTGATGCAGCTGCGGCGCGCGCGGCGCGGCAAGGTCGTTTCTGTAGATAGCTTGAGCCCGCGCACCGACACGGTAACTCTTGAGTTGCGCGATCACGGGCGATCGGCCGAAGCGGAGCTTCAGAGTGCCGAGACAACGCGTATTCTTCGCCGGGAAATCAGTCGAATTCCACCGCTTTTGCGCAATGTATTCCTGCTTCGCGAAATCCAGCAAAGATCTATGCCTGCGGTAGCCGAAGAGCTGGGCATTTCCGTGAATGCCGCCAAGAGCAGATTGCTTCGGGCGCGTGTTGAATTGAGAAATCGATTGCAGCGGGAGCTGTACGCATGAGAGCGAATCAGGATGATTCGCGCGGAACTGAGTAGAGACCGCACGCTCGTAAGCGACTTTCTCGCTGATTTGCTCTTCAGCGATCTTGTAAAGGGCCACGGGCCGGTTCAACAGGCGATGCGCTATGAGGCCCCGTTTTGCTCACTTCACTGAGGGGACCGCTCGCAATAAACGCGGTTGCGCTGATTGTGACCACATTTGAGATTGCCACTGTCTGCTCCTTGGGTGATTGAATGCAGAAGCTGCCGTCGGAAGATGCAAAACAAGCGCTTGAGTGAAAACGGACTCGAATCTCGTATTTCCCAGCAGGATAGAGCGGGGAAGTATCAAAGCGAGGCGCAAGCGTACTCAAGGTGAAGTTTCCCTCCGCGGCCTCCTCCGGCAGAATCGGGGTTTCGACATAGATGTTGGCGGTGCAGGCCATCAAGCGAGATTGAAGCTGCTTCCACTCGCCATCACTCATGCGGTATTCGGGGACGATGCTGAAATCGCTACAGCTGAATCTGCCGTTCCGAACGGGACGGTCACCCCGATTGCGAATCGCGTAGTGGAACACCGTACATTCGATGCTGGTTCCCGGCTCCTTGGCACAGGATGCGCCGAAATGTTTTCTTGCTTCGGCGGCTTGCGGCTCGGGAGTTACGGAGATCTCGAATCCAAGTTTGAGAGAACCGAGGTTATGTAACGAAGGCGAATTGACTTCAATTCCTTTCGAGACGACATCGACCGGCGTTTGGATCTCCACGTCGCCTGTCGGTTGACCCCAAGAGTTCGCTTTCAAGACCTGAAGCGGGGCGAGGCAATCGGTTCCTTCAGGATTTTCTGTGCAGCCCCAAAGCAGCCAGCGAGCGCGAACGGCGTACGAGCGAGGCGCTACAGGCGCGAAGGGTTCCGCTGGCCGGTTCTTGGAGATGAGTCGGGTTCTGTATTCCGTCCTTTCGCCAGGCCGAAGGCGGAGGTTCACGTAAGCCCAAGGAGTGCAAGTGGGACGCGAAACCTGACTGATCGGCCACCAACCGCTTGAGGAATTTGGCTCCTTCATTTCAAAAGTAACAACCGGCTCCTGGCAAGCGATTCGGCTCAGATGCACGGTGTGCACGCCCAAATTTTCGAGAGTGACAACAAAGGCCCGACACGCCAAGGTGAGGGCGGCTTCACCGCCGCACGCCGCGTCAAAAGGTAGCAAGCTAGAGAAATCTTCGCGGACCGTTAGCTTAAAGGCCCCAGCCTCAGGAAGCAGTTGTGGGAACGGGACCGCCCACACGGAATTCGGAAGGGCGTACGCTATGGACAATCCAAGGACCGCTGTGTGTAAGGCGCGCATCGGCATCTTCTTTCGTGTAGACTTGCCCGACCCGAATTCTAGTGGATCACACCAGCGTGTTGACTGTGAGCTAAACAGAGCCTCGCCGGCCCCTTTTGGCGCGTGTCGGAGCCCCGTCATGCCCTGCGCATTTCCGAAGCGGAACGGCTTGTCCCGCATTTGGTCGTTTGATTCCGCCGGAAGACATCTTGACGACTGATAATGCGAGTGCCTTAACCTTGGAAAGAACCGTGGAATTAACGCTTGAAAGGAGAGAAAATTTTGCCTATCGGTAAAGTGGCGGGCGGCGTTGTAGCGGGAACAGCCGGCTCCCTCGCGATGCACGGTTTCCGTCTCCTGTGGGAGCGGGCGACCAACCGAAAGCCTGAACGGCATCTTCGGCTTCGATCGCGAAGCGGATGTGAATTCCGCACGCCTCTTAGCCCGAGTGCTTTTGCATCGAACCATTTCGGATGCCGGTGCGAGTCGCGCCGGAATGAGGTTGCACTACGGTTACGGAGCGATGATCGGGATCCTCTATACGGATTTCTCATGTCGCATGCCTCAGACGCGCGCGCGATTCGGCATGTTATTCGGAGCCCTGCTCTGGTTGATCGCCGATGAAATACCCGTTTCCCTGTCCGGCGTGTCGAATCCACTTCAGCAGAACGCAGCTTCCCACGCCGGAGCGCTCGCGGCTCATCTGCTGTTCGGGACAACCGTCGAGAGAATCATGAGAGGGCGCGAGTGAAAAAGCCGGTTCTTGTGTGGTTTCGGTTGGATTTGCGGCTGGAAGACAACCCGGCGTTGCTCGCGGCGGCCGAGAGTGGCTCACCGGTCATACCAATTTTTATTTGGGCGCCTGAGGAAGAGGAGCCGTGGCCTCCCGGAGCTGCGTCCTGCTGGTGGTTGCACCAGTCGCTGAAGAGCTTGCAGGCGTTCTTGGATTCCCAAGGTTCAAGGCTGATTCTACGCCTGGGACCGACTGTCGCCACCTTGAAACAACTGATCGCCGAGACAGGCGCGAATGCCGTTTTCTGGAACCGGCGCTATGAACCCGCGATCATCGCTCGCGATGCCGCCGTGCAAAAGGCCTTAGACGTCGAAGGCATCCAAGTGCAGAGTTTCAACTCCGCCCTGTTGTTCGAGCCCTGGAAGCCCTTCCAGGTCTTTTCTCCATTTTGGAGAGCGTGCCTGAACCAGCCGGAGCCGGCTGCCCCGGCCGCCGCTCCCGAGCGCCTTCCTGCAAATTTCATTTGGCCGGATTCACTCGATCTCAGCGATTTACGCTTGGAACCCCAAATCGATTGGGCCGCAGGGATTAGGGCCGCTTGGACGCCGGGAGAGGCCGGTTCAACCTCCGAACTGGAACTCTTCCTTAAAAACGGGCTCGAAAACTATCCCTCAGATCGGAACCGGCCCGATAAAAGGGGAACATCTCGTCTGTCCCCGCATTTGCACTTTGGGGAAATCAGCCCGCGCAAGATTTGGCATGCTCTGAAGAACGCGAAAAGAACTGGTACTGCTGAAGCAGTTGTATCCTATCTGAGCGAACTCGGTTGGCGCGAATTTGCGCACCATCTGTTGTTCCACTTCCCTGAAACCACGAACAAACCGCTCCGAAGCGAGTTTGCCGCGTTTCCCTGGAGAGTGGATGGCGCGCTTCTGAAAGCTTGGCAGAGTGGCCGCACCGGCTATCCTCTCGTCGATGCCGGGATGCGGGAATTGTGGACCACCGGATGGATGCATAACCGTGTCCGCATGGTGGTGGCCTCGTTTCTCACCAAGCACCTGAGGATCAGCTGGGAAGAAGGCGCCTACTGGTTCTGGGACACGCTGGTAGACGCGGATTTAGCGAACAATACACTGGGCTGGCAATGGACATTCGGCTCCGGCGCGGATGCAGCTCCGTTCTTCCGCATCTTCAATCCAACGCGGCAAAGCGAACGGTTCGATCCCAACCGGGACTACATCAGGCGCTGGATTCCTGACCTTGGCGGTAAGGATTATCCGCTTCCAGTTGTGAATCACGAGCAAGCAAGGCGTGAGGCTTTGGCCTCTTTCGAGCAAATGCGTAAGAAATCGTCAGCTTCTTGAGCGGGAATTAGCGAGCGAAAACAAGATTGCTACGTACCTCGATTGTCTTCCCTCGATCGCGCGCACGAACGCGCCGAAGGCTGCCAAGTTTCCTGGCAAACCCGGGCTCACCGGCATTGATCCCTTCAAGACGTTCCGGCGAATGAACTGTTGAAGCCGAATTCCGGCGCGGTATTGGCTGACGTGAGGCGCACAATGCCTGATCTCACCTACAACCACTCCGTACCCCACGTCTACCGAGACTGTAGATCCTACCGGAATACGCTTCGGAAGCTCCAATCCTAAGCCCAATGCAGAGAAGTCGACTACTCGAACACCGATCGGAGTTAAGGAACCTGAGATGTTCAAGATGGTTCTAAGGTTCACGGCAGTTCGAGGCTCGCTCCTTCCATCGCCATCAAGAGCGAGCTTAATCTTCACATCGTATGCGCCGGACGTTTCTTTTTTGCAATAGATGACCGTCGACTTCAACCGGCGTCCCTGATACAGGACCTCCAGCTTCTGGTCCTGATGAAGGTGAATGGGCGACAACACTTCAAAGAATCCGGTGTCGACGCCACGAATGATTGCGTCCACCTTTTCGCCATTTCTTTCCAGCAGACACAGCTCAACGGCAATATCAAAACACTGTGGACTTGAAATCACCGCCCGGGTCCTCGATACGCTTATCGGCCAAGCCGGTGTTTTGCGGCTTGAATCCGCCGGATTACGACGCCGAGACCGCGGAGAGCAACGCAGTGTCAGTTCTGGTCCACAGTGATCTTAAGGCTGGCTTGCAATCCGAAAGCAAGCCTACCGCCCCTAACACCAGGAACGACAGTAGGAGTGTGTACTCGACCACATCTTGCCCGTCTTCGTCTGTGCAGAAAGCTTGAAGTGCTGATTGAATCATTTGTTTTTTCCTCTGGACCCAGTCTTAGCGAAGCACCCTCCATGCCACAAGAACTTAGAAAGTCCTGAAGGTTACCAGAACGAACCTTACCTTCGCGCCTGCCGGTCAAAAGGAAAGTGGAGCAAGCGGGCCAAAGAGCCACTTGGTACTGGATGCGAACCGGTACCCGGCTCTACCGAGCCGCGACCGCGAGGGAGCGGTTTGCGCCGGAAGCCGTCACTTCCACCAGTTCCCTTCCCGGCAATCATCCCGGTCGTGATCAAAATCGAATGGAGGAGTCAGACCCGTGAAGTCGCCGATGATTTTTGCATCGTATGGACCATTGAGCTGGTTGAATCCGTTGCCAGGCACGTTGAGCATGCCCTGCTGGAAAACGATCTGTTTTTTCTTGTTGATCTCGATCACTCGGTTGTTGAACTGATCGCTGATCAGCGAGTCGCCATTCCTCAGGCGAATAGCGCGCGAGGGAAGCGGGTTTGGATTGCTGCCCGGAAGCGTGTTCGTGACGTATTGCCAGACCACGGCATCATTGGCGTCAACTTCCACAATGCGGTTGTTGTTCCCGTCCGTGATCAAAGTGTGTCCGTCTCGTAATCGGCTTGCAAAGGCGGCGCCGCTGATCGTACCTCCGGCCGTGAACTGCCGAACTACTTGGTAATCGTCTGTCACCTCAATCACCCGATTGTTGTTTTCGTCCGCGATTAGGACATGCCCGTTCTCGAGCAGCTCAGCGCTGTTCGGATTATTGAGCTCATTCCCGCCGCTCCCCGAAACGCCCGTGGTTCCGTATTGCCAGACAATCTCGCGCCAGAGATTGACTACAATGACGCGCTGATTCCCCTGATCCGCAATCATGATATGCGGCCCGCAATGGCCTGGGAATCCGGGCAGGAATACGGCTTGCACTGGCGTGTTCAGTTGATTGAAGCCCGATCCCGTGACGCCCGCCTGCCCGTATTGCCAAACAATGTGGCCCTCGTGATCAACCACTATCACCCGGTTATCGGGACATCCATTGACCGGGTCCGAGCAGCCGGGAAGAGGAGGGCTGCTAGGAGGAATTCCCGTACCGGAGATTAAGGTGAACTCGCCGAACCGCTCAGCGTCGTTGACTCCGACAATGCTATTCGGTCCTGGCTGGTCCGACCCGTTTCCAAACTGCCAAACAATTTTGTGCGTCTGCCGTTCAACCTCAATTACCCGGTTGTTGAACTGATCGGAAATCAGAATATTGCCGTGATCGTTGGAATTGGGCTCGTCGACGGGAAAGGCGGATGCGACCGCGGTCGTTGCGATTGCGCCAACCAAGGCTAAAAATAATTGTCGGATTCTAAAGCTAGGCATAGGCTTGCTCCTTAGTACTGTTTGCAGAGTACGGGGAGATCGCTGATACAGGTGTTTGCTTGTTGTAAAAATGTTGTAAATTCGACTTCTGGCCAAGCGGCTCCGAGTGATGTCGCGCTTTGAAGCGGCTGATGACGCGATCTTGCGTCGCTTTTGGAGATCATTGAGAAAGACGCGGAAACCAGGGAGACACAAGGGGCTGCCATGCCGCTCGCCGCAATCTACGACATACACGGAAATCTCCCTGCGTTGGAGGCGGTGCTCGAAGACATTCGTCGCTTAGGGGTAGATCGCGTGGTGGTCGGGGGCGATGTGCTTCCAGGCCCCATGCCACGCGAAACACTCGCATGTTTGCTGGACCTTCCTATTCCCGTGCAGTTTATCTACGGCAACGGCGAGATTGCAGTCCTCGAGCAGATGAGGGGCACTGATCCCGCCGCGGTCCCGGAACCATATCGTCCTATCGTGCGTTGGACAGCGCGGGCGCTTAGCCCCGAGTACGAGCGGTTGTTGGCTCAATGGACTAGAACGCTCCGCATCGAGATTTGCGGGATAGGCGAGGTGCTCTTTTGCCATGCCACGCCGCGAAACGAAAATGAGTGCTTCACTCGATTGACTTCTGAGGAACGCCTCATGCCGGTGTTTGAGGGACTCAATGTATCTCTGGTCGTTTGCGGCCACACCCATATGCAATTTGACCGGATGGTCGGAGGGACTCGTGTTGTGAATGCCGGCAGCGTCGGGATGCCGTTTGGAAAATCAGGCGCCGATTGGCTCCTGCTGGGACCCGGCGTCCAGCTTCGGCATACGTCCTACGATCTTGCCAAAGCGGCTGAGCGCATTCGCCGCACAGAATATCCTCAAGCTCGCGACTTTGCAGCGCGTAATGTCCTGCAATCGCCCTCGGAGGCGGAAATGCTTGAGCTATTCACCCGAGGGGAGCTGAGGTAAGCGACTATCGCTCAAATGTGTTTTACTAACTCGACTAGCCCGATCAACGGCAGCAGAATGCTTGCCATTACGAGCACCACGGTAAGAATTAGAAACAGCCAGTCGTAAGCGCTTTGCCGCTTCGGCTGTAAGAGATGAATTTTCAATATCTGATAATTGCGGCGATTTGCCTTGAACGCGATGTCAAATATATCGCCGATAAGCGGAACCGCGCCTGCCAGAGCCTCTATTCCTATGTTCACCAGCATGCGAGCGATGGCGACCCGCGCGATGCCAAGTTGAATCGCCCGAACAACGATATAGACCGAGACCACCGCATCGACAACATCACCGATTCCCGGAATAAGTCCAATGATTCCGGCGATTCCAAACCGGAACCCTCCCGGCAGCGCAAACGCATAATCGAACCAGCGGGCAACAGCCTCCACGTCGGCAATCCGTGGATCCACCACCTCGGGCGTCAGTGCGTCTGCTCGATACCTAGGAACGTAGGGTGTGATCGCTTTCGGCACGTACTCCTCGGACACTATAGCGCGTCAGACCTTACCTTTTCTGGCGCTCGAACGGTTGCGCCGCGTTTCTGCCGCGGAAAGCAAACGCAGAAGCACGCTCCCGATCCCGCTCTTTGCACCAGCTGCAAGTCGCCGCCCAGCTCGAGCATCGTTTGCCGGGACAGCGAAAGACCAAGTCCAAGTCCCGATCGTTTCCCCGCAGTGACAAAGGGCTGAAAAAGCTGCGCGAGAACTTCAACCGGAACGCCTGGCCCCGTGTCTTCCACAAAAACCTTAAGACCATCCTTCGCCTCATTCGCGTACACGAAGATATCCCCTCCGTCCGGCATGGCATCTGACGCATTCGAGAGAAGGTTCGTAAAGACTCGCTCCAAGCGCGCCCGGTCGGCTATCAGCTCGGTAGCATCCTCAATTGCAACGCGAACTCGGACTTTCCCGTTTGCCGCTTCAAGCGATTCACTGGCCGCTTCAACAATGTCACGCAAGCGGCAGGATTCCACCTGCGCGCTTTCGCCGCGCGAAACATTCAGTAAATCGCGAAAAAGTTCCTGCACTCGATTCGATGCGCGATGAATGGTAGCCGCGATTCTCCGCGTCTGCTCCGGCGGCATCCCATCCACCAGCATCTCGGCGCCCCCGTAAATCGCAGCCAGCGGATTCCGCAAGTCGTGGACCAGCGATGTCGCCAGCCGCCCGATGGTTTGAATCTGTTCCTGGCGAATCAGCTCGGCTTGCGATTTCTCTATCGAGTCACACATCTGATTGAACGTCGCGGCGAGTCTCGACAGCTCATCTATTCCATTCACCGGCAGCCGGTAGCGATAGTTTCCGGCTGCAATTTCACGCGCGGCTCGGTCCAGCAGCGTCACCGGCTCCAGCAGACGCCTGGTCATGAATAAACTCAGCAGCAGCGCCATCGCGATGGTCGCAAGCCAAGCCAATCCTAAACTCCGGCGCAGATTGCTCAGCGATTTTTGCACGTTCGCGTACGAATGGAGAATGCGCAGTTCCGCCACCGGCCGCCCGGTCACATCATCGAGCCGTTGGCCGGATACGATGAATTGATCTTCCTGGACCGGTTCACGTTCCGGTAAGCTCACCGCCAGCAAGTGCGCGGAAGATTGCCGATCCAGCGTGGCAGCGAGCGTGGAGGCGAAGACGCGCTGATGATCGAGAAACGCGAAATCACTGCCTGGAGCCAAGCGCTTGAGGTCCTCCGCGACATGATTATCGATTCGAAATCCGGCGCAAAGCACGTTCAGCAACAGCGGTTCAGTGCTCGTCTGAACGTAGACGGGAGTCAGCACCACGTAAAACAATTTCGAGCCTTCCCGCAGGTATCCGGATAGCTGGCCGGGAAACCGCGACAAAACTTGTCGAATTGGAATTTCCGCCGCGGACAGATCGTCGCTCTTCTTGCCGAGAGAGGAAATGAGCTGCCCTTCGGGATCGAGCACCAGAAAAACCGCGGATTCGTCAGAAACTCTAGACCACAACTCTTCAGCCGAATCCTGGATCGTCTTACGGTCTCGCGTCTTGAATGCGGCCCGCACATCCGACATGGCGCCCATCAGCGCGGTCGTCACGGATAGCACTCGTGTTCGAGACTTCCAGACCGCCTCGTAAGCTTGAATACTCGCCCGGACCTCGGCCCTGACGCTCTCGTCGGCGACTGCGAGAGCGTAGTGCTGCAGCGCCCAGCCCGTTGCCGCAAAAAGGATGGTAATGGTGATAGAACTAGCGAGAAAAACCCGCCATTGAAGCGGTATCTTGCTCACTGCTGCTTTCATTTCGGAAGCCCGGTATACGTTCCCAATTCCGTGCTGGATGGCGGGTAATCCAGGCCGTATTTATTCTTGTGAGTGACCTGGAGGTAACCCGCTTCAGACAGGTGTATCGGAGGCACAGCTACTCGAGCTTCGCGTCCATCCACGTTAACTGGAACCTGAAAGTCCGGTCCGGCTGTCGCCCGCTCGTCGAAGACGTGCAATTCGTAAATCCCCGGCGGCACATTCGCCATCTCAAAGTGCCCGTCCCGGTTCGCCTTAGTAAAGTACGGCGTGTCAACCACAACAATAACCGCGGACATGGAAGGATGGATATTGCAGAACACCCGCACGATCCCCGGCCGGCGGAAGCGTACCGATCGGCTCGTGCCCGGTGGGTAAAGGCCTACATCGAAAAGTTGTCCATCGAAATTCGAGAACGCGTTATGAAAGATCGGGTCCGCATTCGGAAAATCGACCACGCTCCCCATCGTGATCGCAAGAGTGTGAGGATGGAACATCTTATCTTTCTGAAGAAGCCGCAGATGTTCGGAAGGCAATGGCTGAGGCGGCGAATGACTTGGCTTCAGCCAGACAACGATATCGGACAAGCTCTGCTCGCGTCGACGAGATTGCTCGGGAGCAGGGGAAAGTTCCACTTTGCCGGAAACGTTCGAACCCGAATATGGCACGGAACCCTTGCCGCCAAGCGCGGCTGCGTAACCGCTAATCGCCATTACGCTAAAAAAGATATGCGACATTCGCGTCATAACGATTGGCCAATACCTGCTGCGAATCGAGAAGATCAATCCGGCTCTGGGATGCTTCCAGGCCAAGAACCACATTCGGACTTATTCGATAAAGTATATTGCCGGCGTAAGTGAGAGTCCGCGCGATCTCATACGGCAGGAGATCTTTCGCGTCATATAGCTGGCGGCCGGCATAAAAATCGAACGTGAGTCTGCTCGTCACAGGTAAAGCGAGTTGAATCCAGCCGCCTGTCCCATGTATGGGGATCGCCACGCCCTGGGGCGTCACGCTGATACCGGGCGCTCCGCCGCCAATGTTAGAAAAGTTCTCTCCATGGAATATGGTCCCGGTGAGCTCGACCTTCGATAGTGGCTTAAGAAGGAAATCCGCGCTGATAACCCGCGATCCGACGGATTGTTCTAGTACATGTGTCGAGCTTGAGTGGAATCCCACCCCCGCTGCGAAACGCGATTGTTCGCTCCACTGGTGCGCCAAGCCAAATCGTCCCTGAATCGCGGGACGGGAGGTTTCAAATTGCGTGTTCTGCGGAAGCGCCGAATTCAAGTATGTTTCATCGGTCTGCAAAATACCCAGCTGCAGCGTGGCCTGTGTGTTCTGGCCCAGCGGAATCCGTTCCTCGTAGCGGACTTGAGGCCGCCACAGCCATAGATTTCCCGCTCCTGCCAGTGGTGGAATCCCTACCCTGGCGAACGAAGTCGGCTGCAACGGGGCAATCAGCGATTTGTCTTGACCGAAGCTGATGCTGCGCCGCTTCCAGTCAAACGAAACGACCCCTTGTCTCAATCGGAAGATTTCATAGCCTGCGGATTGGGAGTAGAAATCCATCGAAAGCGAGCCATGCACCTGACCGCCCCACGGAAGCAATGGGCCTCGGAATTCCAGCCCCAGAATTGATTGGGCCAGTGTTGCGCCGGCCGGAGCGCTATCCGCCGGGCTGTAGCCATAGGCGCCTCCATATCCCGTGTTCCCGCCGTTCCAAAATGCATCAAACAGCAGCATGCCCGTCAACGTGATCGGGAAACGCTGCGATGATTCGACTTTCGTTTGCGCCTGCTCTTTGATGCGCTGCTCGGCTACATCCACCCGGTTTTCCAGATCCTGATTTTGAGCGGAAGCTTCAGGGCGCGAAGCTTTGATTTCCTCGCGGAGCGCTTGTATCTCGGTAAGCAGAGCCTGATTCTCGCGCTCCAGCGTATCCAGGCGATCCAGAATGTGAGCCAATGCCTCCGGCGGCGGCGTTTGCTGCGCGCTCGCCATTCGGATCACCAGAGGAAGCACGCACAGAAGCGGGCCTTTCTTATTGAAGTAACTCTTCCAGCACACGGCAAACCTCCTTCAATGAGAACGGTTTCTGAAATATAGCGTTGGGACGTTCCGCCGCGGTTCCGTTCCCCAGATCTACACCCTCATCAGCGGTTATCATGATTGCCGGCAGAGTGCGATATGCGGCCAGCTTGCGAATCTCGCGAATCAGCTCAAAACCATCCAGATAGGGAAGATGCAGGTCCGTAACCACTGCCGCAACGGATCCGTTAGAAGCGGTGAAGAAACCAAGCGCCGCCCTCGAATTCTCGGCCACTACCGCCCTTACGCCGGGTATATTTTCAATGGCCATCGCGAGGGCCGAAGCGACACTTTCCGTGTCCTCCACGATAACCACGATCTTGTTCATTCGAAAACTCCAGACCGAACCGCGCGCGTAAGCAAGCGATTTCCGAAAACCCGACACTGAGCCCCGCGCGTAAGCAAGCGATTTCAGCTCCTTTACGGCAAAAAACGATAACCCACGCCGTGGACTGTTACGAAGTGTGTTGGCGCGGCCGGCTCATTCTCGAATTTCTGTCTTAATCGGACCACGTGCGCATCCACGGTTCTCGTGTTGGGATAGTATTCGTAACCCCAAACCGAATTCAGGATCAAATCGCGGGTGAGCACGCGCTCCGCGTTTTGCAGGAAGAAGAGCAGCAGATTGTATTCCGCCGGCGTAACCTTCACCTCCCTGCCATGCCGGGTGACGTTCCGCCGTTCTATGTCGACTTCCACTTCGCCAAAGCGGACGACGCGAGCGCCGTCATCGCCGCTGCGCCTCAAAACAGCCCGAATCCGAGCCAGCAGCTCGCGTGTCCCAAAGGGCTTGACAATGTAATCGTCCGCGCCAATTTCAAGTAGCAGGACTTTATCGACCTCGTCCGCCGCAGCGCTCAGGACGATAATCGGCGTGCTGAATCGATTCGCGCGAAGCTGTTTGCAAACCTCGATGCCGCTCAGCCCAGGCAGCCGCAGGTCAACCAGCACCAGGCTCGGCTTCATTGAGAACGCTTTCTCAACCCCCGCCTGCCCGTCTACCGCCTCGATCGGAACAAAACGCTCCCGCTCCAGGAGTATGCTGACCGTCTCGCGCAGCTCCGCGTCGTCGTCAACGATCAGAATCTTTTGCATGAATCACAACGTGACTACTGTGATGACTATTGTGCCTTTCACGGTACGGAGAACGGTGCCCCAGGGTTCAGTTTTACAAAAGTTTTACATCACCCCAGTTTCGCTACGCGGCTCAGGTTTTACACCCTAGGGCCCATCCGCGCATGGTAATATAAAGGTGTCCTTACCTGCGGCTGCGTCTTTTGAAAACACTTCTATTGGTCCTGGCTGCTTGTTTGACGACCTAAGCAACAAGGAGCCTGAATGATGACGAATGTATTCGTGGGAAACCTAAGTTTCCAAACAACTCAAGACGATTTAAACTCGATCTTTTCTCAATATGGCGCCGTGGAACGCGTGAATGTAGTCACTGATCGCGCTACCGGCCAACCTCGTGGTTTTGCTTTTGTGGAGATGTCCAGCCGCTCGGAGGCGGAAACTGCTATTTCCGCGCTGAACGGTACCGATCTTCATGGCAGGACACTGAACGTGAATGAAGCCCGTCCTAAGAGCGATTCACCGCGCGGTGCGGGCGGCGGAGGCGGGCGTGGCGGCCACGGAGGTGGATTTAAGAAGTCCCGCTGGTAAAGCTGGTTTTTCTTGTGACATATGGGCAAGGCCTCTGCGTCTTGCTCATTTGTTCTTGTTTTGATTCAGAATTCATGGAGATGGAGGTCCAATGGCAGCTCGCGGTTCATTTCAAAAACGTCAAAAAGAAGCTGCGCGCCGTGAGAAGCGTCAGTTGAAACTAGATCGCCGTCAAGGGCGTCAGCCGGCCAAGCCCGAATCGAATACGCTCGCCGAACCCTCGCTGGACGAATCTTCAACTGAGCCGGGACCTCTGCCTTTACCTTCCGATTCCCCAGTGCCGCACGAAGCCTGACCCTTCGGGCTGCCGTACTGCCATGAAAGTGCTTGATAGCGTTTCCGCCATTTTGAAGCAGAAGGGTGGTCAGGTTTGGTCCATCGCTCCCGACGCGACCGTCTACGATGCGCTCGAGACCATGGCCGACAAAGAAATCGGCGCCTTGCCAGTCATTGAAAACGGGAAAATCATCGGCGTCTTGTCTGAACGCGACTATGCCCGAAAGATCATCCTGAAGGGAAGATCGTCGCGCGCCACAAAAGTTCGAGAGATCATGAACGCGCCCGCCGTAACGATTGCTCCCGACTGCACCACCGACGAAGCCATGCGCATCGTAACCGAGCAACGGGTGAGGCACCTGCCTGTTATCGACGACTCAGGCCTCGTGCTGGGCGTTGTCTCCATAGGTGATTTGGTGAAGTGGATCATCACCTCGCATGAGAAGACCATTGAGCAGCTCGAAAGCTACATCTCAGGCCAGAGTTAAGATAATCTAGACTCAGGAGGCGAAGCTGATGGCAAAAGGCATGGATCGCAAAAAAGAAACCAAGAAGCCCAAGAAGAAAAAATAGGGCGCCTCGCTAGCGCAGGTGTTCCCACTTCTCAAGCAGTAGGTCCAAACGGCGCTTAAGTTGTTCGCGCAAGGTGAAGTCTGCTGTGGCCCGCTCAGATGATATCGCGTGCGTGCGGCAATTTCGCACTTCCAAAAATCAATAGGTGGTGAAGCCTTTGATCTTTGTTCACGGTGTTGTGTTTGCGCTTAGCGGTCTGCGCGCGTAGAACCTGTCTGGCAGCCATCGGTCGGACATACGCAAGCGCCGATATGGCCGGGGTAAGCCCTAATGCGCGGCGTGTCGCGGCGCCGGAGATCGAACCGACGGCGGAAAAGAAAGTCGCTGGTTTGCCCGCAGGCTCCGAATCGCAGTTGCTGCTAGAATTGGTATTCACAAGCATTGATTTCTAGCCGCTCTTGCCTCCTATGTAAGGCTCCGTTGAAGGCTTCTTCCTGTACCGAAGAACATGTGGTGCCCAAGTGGTTGCTGAGGCATTACGGTATTTTCGGCAAGGCCATCAGCCCTGGAAGCTGGGCCGCGACTACTCCAGACATCTTGTCAAAGAGGGTGCATCCGTGGATGAGGCTCGTTCTCGGCGGTATCTGCAGCGTTTGCAATAATTCCTGGCTTGCAGAACTCGAGAACCGGGCTAAGCCTATCATTCTTGAACTGGCTGATTGTGGAAAGCCTCTCGAAACCCTCACCCTTGAGGAGCAATTTACTATCAGTCGGTGGGCGGTAAGAACTGCCCTTATGCTTAATCGAAGTACAAGAGGACTTCCTCAACTGTCGCGTGAATTGTTCTGGGATCTTTACACGAACCCCCAGCGTTTGCCAAACGGATTCTCCGTGTTCGGCTTTGCATGCCCGTGCAATCCAAAGGCATCCGTGATCAACGGCCTCGTATCGCAGAAATGGCAGGTATATAGCCGACTTGAAAATGCGCTCGAAATGTCAGCAGCTGCACGCGCAGCCCACAAGTTTTCGTTGAAGATCAATAATCTCCAGCTCTTGGTCGCATATTGTGATTGCCCGAATGCGCGGCTAGTTGCGTGGCGGGGCGTTCACTTCCCGTTGAGCGGGAGGGATGGCCCTTTGTGGTTTGATTTCGGATGCAGGCACGCAGAAATGACGGAGCGTACAGAGTCATGCATGACGCTGTTTCACGTCTCACTTTGTTTATCATTAGGTCACCATCAAAGGAAGCTTTCAAGCATTCGCCCGCTCGTCGAGCGCCTGCATGAAGAGGTTTTTCGGCAGCACAGAAAGGCCTTCGGGCTAGAACCTAACGAGGACGAAGGCGCGAGTTTAAGTATACCGGACTACTTCAGTGTTAGGCCCGAATGACTTTCTCTGGAGCTAATCCGACCGGGATCTAAAGCATTTCGCAACTAGAACCGAAAATCGCGCATTGCTCGGGTAACTTCTGCAGTCGCACACGATGTGAGACAAATGAAATACCTGATTGAGGCGATGTGGAAGGCGAGACTGCCATTCAAGAAACAACATCGCTCAAGCACCGCGATGCGCGAATACGTCTTTCACAGGAATGAAAGAGGATTCTTCAGCAAAATAACCGTAAGCGCTCCTGCGCCTGATCCCTCGCGATTCTACACGGAGCCTCCGGATGGCCGGGAACCCGGGCATCACGCTTGGTGCCGACGAGAGCTGCGTAAGCAGCTCCTCTCTGACTTCCAGCAAATCGAAACACTGCTGGCCTTCCATTTCAGAATCTCAAGAATTCGTTGGGATACCGCGGTCAGAATCCGTGGCGGAGACCGACGAAGGGCGAGGTCTTGGCGCATATGGAATCCAGACGACGCGCCTGATCCCAGAGTGGCGCGCAGGCGAACTGAGACCAGAGGCGCTTCAATACCTCATGGAGAGACTTGTCGAAGACCCAGGCCTTGTTGTGCCGCTTTCGTTCTGCCGTGATGGCAACACGGATCTGCGTTCCTTTCGATTCATCAACGCCTTCTTCAACTTCGTGCTGGAAAGGCTGGTACGCCAACGGTAAGTCACAGAATGAAGAAGTCCGAAAGCAATTTAAGCGCTCAGGTCAGTTGAAGCAAATAATTTCGCAAATACTTCCGGAGTACTTGGATAACGGCAGATCCCCGAGCCAGTTGCTGCAAGCGTTCGAGAGACAGAAACCAAACCCAAATTTCAACAGTGTTATCGACATCCTGATTGCTACCCGAGCTGAAGTGCACCATTCTTCACAAAGAAGTACTCGTCCCCAAGGCACTCCCCTAAATCAAGATGACTACGAGGAGGTCGCGTTTCTCGCGGGTCATATTGCAACGGAGACCCTACGGAACAGGCTCGTGAACGAGAAGATTTCAGCCGGTCGCCAGGAATCAATGCAGTCGAAAGTTGCAGCTGATCGGTAGCCGCGCCCGCCAAGGCATCGGCCCGCTTTAAGGGATAGATAGCCCGCACTTTCAGAGGCGGATACCCGTCCGCTCCTATGATTCATAGCCGATCGCAGCCTTGGCCTCTGAAAGTCCGCTGAAGCAACCTTTCCTCCAATACATAAAGTTGCCCCGCGAGCGCAAATTCGTGCCGCTCCTGGATGCATCCATTCAGCGGCCCAACCAATAAGGTGGGCCGCCCCTTATCATCTCGCTTGACCACCTGATATCGCTCCATCCCGTTGAATTCCGGGTTAAGCCCGAGATGTGGCGGCCACAAGATGGTCGTCCGAAAGGCCCAGCTAACCTCTTGATCTGAAAATGCGGCTGGGTAGGATTTCCAAGTCATATTGATCCCATTTATATTGCCGAAGGCTTCCCTGATCTGAAGACCGAAAACGTCTTGCTCAAAGAATACGTCTCCCGAATCGTCGTGGCCGTTTATGGTCTGCTCAAGAAATCTGCAGGCCTCTTCTCTGCCCGGCTTCGCATAAGTCCGCGGAATGTGCAACGATCGTAAAACGTCCGAAGTAGCCCCACGCGCCACCGTAGTCGAGCCTCGGGTACGCTTTCTTCCACCCGATCCGTACAAAGGACAGAAGGCGTGTGTTCACCATAAGGGTTAATCCCGGTATTCCTAGCACCGACAGTAGCAGGGCATATTGGCCCAGAGGAAGAGTAAGCCTGGATTCTATCTGAGTGATGGCAATTGCGGCGAAAATGGCAACCACGGATTGGACCTTCAGAGAAGTTCCAATGATTCGTTGCCCTGTACTCAAGGTAATAACGCAGTAAGGGATTAGCAGAATGCTCGTAAGAGGAAACGTCTTCTGGCGATCCAGCCCTGAAAAGAAGCGTCTCTTTAGCGAACCGCCTGAATCCCATCAGCATTCCATTCGTGTGTAAGGCTACTTTACCAGCAAAGAACTTGCCCTGCCTCTCGCGGCCGGCGCATTCAGGGCCAACGCACCCATGCTTCGCAATACTTGCTTGAAAAGTAACTCACCTGAGCTACCGTATTCGCGAACGCTTTGGCTAGCCAGAGTCGGCACCCGGGGAGCTCAATGTCCTCATAAATCATCTAGTGAGGATTCTGCCACGCGGTTCCGTCCGGGTGTAACGCGCATCTGGGAGAGGTGATCGCCACGTCTCCGGAGTCGCGTTCGGTTGATCGACGATCCAGAAGTTAGGAATCGAGACCAGCTAACGCGTCAACTTCCGACTGGCCCTCATCCAGTCCACAATCGGCAAAAGTTCGGTCTGAACGGCGTTTTAAACCCGGTGAGTAAGCCACTACCGATACTCAGGTGACGTGCATTAGGATTTTGCCAGTTGTCGATAATCGAGGTATCCTTGTCGATAGCCCCAGGCATCGACAACAGTGCCCAAACCATGAGATTTGTTGCAAGGAACACTCGATCTTTTGATTCTGAAGACCATCACCCGTAAGCCTCTTCATGGTTGGGGTATAGCGAAGCGGATACAAACACTCTCGGGCGACACTCTGTCGGTGGGCCAAGGCTCCCTGCACCCGGCACTGCACCGGCTGGAAAATCAAGGCTGGATTTGCGGGGACTGGGAGTCGGATCTTGGACGGCCTGCGAAGGTCTATTCTCTAACTCCAGGGCCGGAAACAACTGGGGCGCGAACTCAAAAGTTGGATCGCCTCTCTTCCGCCGTCCACTTTCTCCTCCAAAATGCCTGATATGGGATATTTATGCGGACTATTCGGATCGTCAAAAGACGTGTTCATTCATTGCTGCATCGTTCCAGTGAGGTCGAAGCTCAGGCCATGGCTTTGCGGGAATTTGGACGGATAGATCAAATCGAAGAAAAGTGCCGCGACACTCGCCGCGTGAGCTGGATTCAAGATTTCATCCAGGACTTAAGCTATGGCGTTCGTATGTTGCGACAGTCGCCCACCTTCACCGCCATCGCCGTAATCACTCTCGCCTTGGGCATCGGCGCCAACACCGCGATTTTCAGCGTTGTCGATGCAGTCCTTTTGCGATCGCTTCCATATCGGGATCCCAATCAACTCGTCTTGATGTTAAATGTCCCGCTGAATCGGCCGGACGAGCTGTCAGCCATTTCCTACAGGGATTTCACAGAGTGCCGCACCCAGAACGGCGTGTTTAGCCAGATGGCGGGAAATGCATTTCACGATCTCACCTTGACCGGGGCAGGCGAGCCGGCCATTGTGAACACGGCCGACGTGACACCGGAAATATTTCCTCTGCTGAACGCGAAGCCTCTGCTGGGCCGCACGTTGCTGCCCCAGGATGGCAAGCCCGGCGCGGCGGCGGTGGCTGTTCTGAGCGAAAATCTCTGGCGCAGCCGCTTCGGCTCCAATTCGGGTCTTATTGGCCAATCTATCGCTCTGGACATGCGTTCATTTACCGTAGTCGGAATCCTGCCCGCAAGCTTTCGCTATCCCGAGGGGGCTCCGCATCAAGACGTGTGGATTTCTGTCATGCAGGACCCGCTGTTCGCGCCTTTGACGTCGCGGCCCGGGGTACGTTTGCTCGGTGTGATGGGCCGGCTCAAGCCGGGCGTTTCCCTGGCGAAAGCTCAGGCCGAGATGAACACTCTAGGCGCCCGGCTCGCGAACGAGTTTCCCGCAGAAGATTCCGGCTTGACGATCCGGCTTCAGCCCTATCGGCAGGTGGTGGTCAGGAACCTGAGGCCCGCGCTGCTTATCTTGTTGAGCGCGGTTGGCCTGCTCCTATTGATCGCCTGTGCCAATATCGCGAACCTGCTCCTGTCCAAGGCCACTTCTCGCGGGAGAGAAGTGGCTGTGCGAATCGCGCTTGGGGCCTCGCGCGCCCGCATTGTCCGGCAATTGCTGACCGAGAGCGCGCTGCTGGGATTGCTCGGCGGAGTTGCCGGCCTGCTTCTTGCCGCGTGGGCGGTCTGGAGTCTTCGGCCTTTCTTGCCGTCCGAAGTGGTCCAGATCAGTTCGATTCATGTCGGAGGCCCGGTCCTGGTGTTCGCGGTGTCGTTGTCTCTTGCGGCCGCGCTGGCGTTTGGGCTGGCGCCCGCGCTCCTCGCAACCCCTTCCAACTTGCAGACGAACCTCAAAGAGGGCGGTGAGCGTACTGGCGAGCGTGGCGGCCGGCATGTGCGAAGTTTCTTGGCAATCGGGGAAATATCGCTCGCCATGGTGCTCTTGGTTGCGGGCGGTCTCCTGATCCGCAGTTTTGCGCTGGTCACCTCCGTCAATCCTGGCTTCGATCCGAAGAACGTCACAGAAGCCGAGGTTTCGCTTCCGCAATTTCAATACTCGACGCCGCAGCAATGGACGGCCTTCTCCAAGGAATTGCTGGAGCGCCTCCATGCGCAGCCTGGTTTCGAGGACTCCGCTCTGGCCGCTCCGCTGCCCGTGGACCGCCAGGGCCAAGCCACCTTCGCGTTCACCATCGTAGGAAATCCCCCGCTTCCTCCCGGCAAATCCCTTACCGCCGATTACGCCACGGTGAGTCCCGGGTATTTTCACGTGATGCGAATTCCGCTGCTGCGGGGCCGTTTTTTCTCCGAGCAAGATTCGCCGTCCCATCCGAGCGTAGCCGTCATTAGCGAAACGCTGGCACAGCGTTACTTCCCGAACCAGGACCCCATCGGAAAGCAAATGAGATTTGGATTTCCGCCCAACGGCAATGTGCCGCGCCAGATCGTCGGCGTCGTCGGCGACGTGCGGGACGTGGCGCTTAGCCAAAAACCCGGCCCCATGATGTATGTACCGTTCGCTCAAGCGCCTCTTTATGGAGGAGAGGTGGTTGTAAGAAGTTCGTTGAGCGCATCGAGCGTGGCCGCCGCCATTCGCCAGGCGGTTCACTCCATTGATAACGGCCTCCCCGTGACGGATGTCGAATCCTTCCCCGACGCGCTCGGCCAATCCATCTCGCAGGAACGTTTTCGCACGTTCCTTCTGGGTTCGTTCAGCGCGATTGCTCTTGTGCTCGCCGCAGTCGGAATTTTTGGCGTGATTTCGTACTCGGCCTCGCAGCGCACGCGTGAAATCGGAATTCGCATGGCCCTCGGGGCGCAGCGGCGCGACGTTTTGCATCTGATTTTGGGACAAGGAGCGAAGCTTGCCCTGCTGGGCTTGGGCATTGGCATCGTCTTAGCGTTTCTGCTCACGCGGTTTATCGCGAGCCTGCTTTATAGCGTCTCCCCGACCGATCCGCTGACATTTTGCGCCGTGGCTATCATTCTGCTCGGCGTCGCAGTGACGGCCTGTTATATCCCCGCTCGCCGTGCCATGCGAGTGGATCCGATGGTCGCTCTGAGATACCAATAATTCGTCCGAGCGTCACAGTTCGACAAACTGCTTCGATGGCTTTTTCTTCAGCTGCCTCGCGTTTTGATTGGTAAAGTTGTTTCACCTCTATGCCGCTTTCCCCAGGCAGCAAGCTCGGCCCCTATGAGATCCTTGCCCCGCTTGGCGCAGGCGGGATGGGCGAGGTCTACAAGGCACGCGACACGCGCCTGGATCGCGTCGTCGCTATCAAAGTGCTGCTGTCCAGCACGGTTGTGGACGCGGAGCTCAAGCGCCGGTTTGTGCAGGAAGCCAAGGCCGCCTCTGCTCTGGATCACCCCAATATCGTGATCCTCTACGACATTGCGTGCGACAACGGCATCGACTTTATGGTGATGGAGTACGTCGCCGGCAAGACGCTCGATCACGCGATCCCGGGCAAAGGACTGCGTACCGGCGAGACTTTGCGGTACGCGATCCAGATGCCGACGCACTGGCGAAGGCGCACGGGGCGGGTATCGTGCATCGCGACCTGAAGCCGGGCAACATCATGGTGAACGAAGACGGCCAGGTGAAAGTGCTCGACTTCGGACTCGCCAAACTCACCGAACAGCCTGTCGGGGTTGAGGATGCCACTCTGGCGGCCCAGCAGCAGACGGAAGAGGGCGCGATTATGGGCACCATCGCGTACATGTCGCCGGAGCAAGCCGAAGGCCGCCCGCTCGACAGCCGCTCAGACATCTTCAGCTTCGGGGTTGTGCTGTATGAAATGCTCACCGGGCAGAGACCATTCCGCGGCGATTCCCAATTGTCGACGATGAGCGCTATCCTGCGCGATGAGCCGAAACCGATCGCCGAGCTCCTGCCGGACATTCCGCGCGATCTGGCCAAAATTATCCAGCGCTGCCTCCGCAAGGACCCGAGCCGCCGCTTCCAGCATATGGCGGATTTGAAAGTGGAGCTGTTGGAGGTCAAGGAGCAATCGGAGTCAGGCGTCGTCGAGAGGACTTCGGAGCCCGTCCCGCGAAAAACGAAGCGCCTGCCGGCTTACGCAGTTGTCGCGCTGGTAGGGTTGATCGCCGGGGCGGCGGCCGCGTGGTGGCAGTTCTCGCGGCGGCATAAGGAAGCCCCACCGAAAACAATACCCTTCACCAGCTTCGGGTCGGAAACGTCTCCGGCGTTTTCCCCCGACGGAAAGCTGATTGCGTTTTCGTGGTCCGGCCCGAATCGGGACAACTGGGATATTTATGTCCAGCAGATCGGCGCGGGCAGCCCATTGCGTCTCACTACCAATCCTGGCTTGGATACCAGTCCGGCATTTTCACCCGACGGACGATACATCGCGTTTACCCGGAATGCGCAGGCGCTGATGCTGGTTCCGGCCTTGGGCGGAGCGGAGAGGAAAATTGCCACGGTGTACGGGAACAGCATCGATTTCTCGCCCGATGGAAAGACGCTTGCCGTCAGCGACCGCGCCTCTCCCGCTGAGTCCATAGGGATCTTCCTCATCTCCGTCGAGACCGGCGAAAAGAGGCAGCTCACTTATCCCAAAGCGGCCACGGCGGACCTCACACCGAGGTTTTCGCCAGATGGCCGCATCATCGCATTCGATCGGGACATCACCGCTCAGCTTGCAGATCTCGATACGGTGCCCGTGAACGGAGGTGAGGCGAAGCGGGTGGCCGGGGACAATCGGGCAATTGGCGGGCTGGCCTGGATACCGGACGGTCGCCAGATTGTGTACTCATCCCGCCGTGCCGGAACACCGCAAGAATTATGGATCGTCAATGCAACAACGGGAGGTACGCCTCAAGCGTTGTCTGTTGCGGGCGAAAACGCTTTTAGTCCAGCCATTGCGAGAATCGGAAACCGTCTGGCTTACGTTCGCTCAAACTACGACGAGAACATCTGGCGCCTGGACTTGGGCGGCGATACCCGGCATGCGTCGGGGGAGCCGGTCAAACTGATCGCTTCCACATGGCTGGATAATGCTCCACAATACTCGCCGGATGGAAAGAAAATCGCGTTTGGCTCGGACCGTTCGGGTAGTTTTGAGATATGGGTTTCGAGCGCCGATGGCTCCAACCCCGTGCAATTGACGTTCCTGGCCGGCCATTCCGGGACCCCGCGTTGGTCGCCCGACAGCCGGCGCATCGCATTCGATGCCAGCGTCAACGGGAATGCGGATATCTATACCATTGATGCCGAGGGCGGCACGCCGCGGCGCCTCACCACAAATCCTGCGAACGATACCGCTCCCAGTTGGTCAGCGGACGGGCAGTGGATCTACTTCGCTTCCGACCGGGCGGGCAGATCCGAGATCTGGCGGGAACCGGCGGATGGCGGACAACAAACGCAGATTACGCACCAGGGCGGCTACGATGCGCGGGAATCCCCGGACGGCAAGGTGCTCTACTATTTGAAGCGGCGCAACTGGCCGCAATCTGGCGAGTCCAGCCCGACGGTGGAGCGGAATCTATCGTCGCCGAGTCGCTTGTGACGGACTTCGGCCGGTGGCAGCCGGTTAGCGATGGAATCTATTTGGTGCCGCGCTTCGCGGCGTCTAACCCCGTCCAGGAACAGGTCCAATTTTTCGATCTCGCCACCGGAAAAGCCAGTTTGGTTGCAGTGCTGAGCAAGCCGACGAGCGGCTACGGTGGATTCTGCGTGTCGCCGGATCGGCGCCATCTGTTGATCGCGCAGATCGATCAGAACGATAGCGACATCATGCTGGTGGATAATTTTCGCTGACACCGGGCGCTCAATGATTAGATTGTGAAGAGAGAGTAGGACGCGTGAAGCTGCTGGTTTTGTTCTTGGCGCTCTGGGTCAATACTTTGCCGGCCGATGCTGATGCTGCTGCTGCCCAGATGCTTGCAAAGGCATGCAGATTGGGCGACCTAAACACCGCAGAAGTTCTCCTCTCCTCCGGCGTCGATCCCAACCAGCCCGATCGATATGGGCGCACGCCTCTTTACTATTCAGCGTTATTCAACCCCAACGATGCAGCTACCCTCCTGCTTGCTCACGAGGCAGATCCGAATATACGGGCTAGTAGTGGAACACTGGGCAGCGGGCTTCCGCAAACGCCCCTGCAAATTGCGGCCTCAATGGGGAACTTGCCTATAGCTTCGATGCTGGTTGCTGCCGGCGCGCACGTGGATGCGAGAACAGAAGCAGGACGTGGCGAAGTGCAGCTCGTTCGCTACTTGCTTCAATTCGGTCCGAATCTCGCAATTCCCGACAATCGAGGATACACGCCATTGGAAAATGCAATACGAATGGGGAACGCAGATTCCGCGGTGTCGTTACTCGAATCAGCGCCGAAGAACCAAAAGACGCCTGAGTTCCTAGGCCGAATACTGAGCCCCGCCATTAAGAAAGACGAGTCCGTTGTAGTCGAGGCGCTTCTTCGGCATGCGGCGCTTGCAAATGACGCGTTATCGTCGGGTGCTACACCTCTCGATGCCGCCGCGTCCGCCGGAGCTATAGAGGTTGTTCGCGTGCTCTTAAACAGCGGCGCCGATCCGAATAAAACTGGTCCCAACGGAACGAGTCCGTTGGACGACGCCTCCCTGAGAGGATTTGATGCGATTGTCGAGATGCTGCTCGATCACGGCGCTGAGGTGAACCAGGTAAACACCGGTTCGGGAACAACGGCTCTTTATGCGGCGGCCGCTTTCGGTAAGCGCGACATCGTAAACCTGCTCTTAAAACGCGGAGCGGATCCCAATATATGCGGACCCGGCCGAGGAAATCCATACCAGACCGCCATCGAGAACGGCTACAGTGATATCGCCATGCAGATTCAACGGCACGGCGGCTCGAGCGGTTGTAAACCGGAGCACATCCCCAACCAGTGATTTGTCTGGATCTTATAAGAAGATAGGCGATGCGCATCGCAAGCGTGGGGCATGCGGTCTTTGCGGCGACCATGATCGCTCTCGGAATCCTGACCCTGATCAACGCCGATTTCGCTGGGGTATGGCAACCCCTACCCAAGGCTTCGCCCGCGCGCGAGATACTGGCCTATCTCTGCGCCTTCATCTCCCTGGCATCCGGCATGGGCCTGCTCTGGCAGCGCGCAGCCGCCCCCGCTACCCGCATGCTGCTCGCCTATCTCCTGCTTTGGTTGCTGATATTGAGAGTGCCCCGCATCTTCCTCGCGCCCGCTTCGCAAGATTCCTGGTCGGGGTGCGGTGAGACCGCGGTGATGGTGGCGGGGGCCTGGGTACTGTATGCCTGGTTCGCCGCTGCGTGGGACAGGCAGCGCTTCGGTTTCGCCACCGGCGACAAGGGTCTGCGCATCGCCAGAGTGCTCTACGGCTTGGCCTTGATCCCCTTCGGCCTGGCCCATTTCACCTATCTCAAAGAGACCGCCGCGCTGGTTCCCGGCTGGCTGCCGTCGCATGCGGCCTGGGCGTATTTCACGGGCTGTGCCTTCATCGCGGCGGGCGTGGCGGTGCTCATCGGTGTGTATGCACGGCTGGCAGCCGCGCTTTCCGCGCTGCAGTTGGGCATGTTCACGCTGCTGGTGTGGGTACCCATCGTGGCGGCAGGCCCCAAAGACGCCTCCTCATGGAGCGAGGGCGTCATCTCTTGGGCGCTGACCGCCGGCGCCTGGGTGATCGCGGATTCCTACCGAAGCAAGCCCTGGCTCGCAGTGCACAACACGAAACCGCTGCGGCGCAAAGTAACAGCATCCTGAAAAACGATCCGCGCGAGACGGAGTAGCGCAGCCGGGCGCGCCTTTTCCTTCTTTACGAGGGGATGACTAACTCCTGGCTGGCGCGGATCGTATCGGGACTCTCGAGTTTGTCACGGTTGGCTTGGAAGATACGGTTATAATCGCTCGCATTGCCGTAAAACTCTTTGGCAATCTTTGAAAGCGTATCCCCAGCCTGCACCTTGTAAGTTCGAGTCCCTGACGAACCACCCGCCGAAGCAGCAGCGGACTGCGCTTGAGGGGGCGCGATGCTCGGGTCTACACTTAGCTCGCACGTAACATCGCTATAGCTCGCGTCTGCCGCTTTGATCTGATTCCAGACGTCGTTCTTTGCTTGTTCAGAAGGAGCAGCGCCTTGGATGAATAACTTGTTGTCTTGTATATGTAAGTGCGTCAGTCGCACACCTTCTGCTGAATGGTATCGAGCGCGGAATGATACTTATTCTTGAGTTCTTCGAGTCGGTCCATAGTCTGGTGCTCCCCTTCTTGGATGCACCCATGGAGGAACCGTTGCGGATTGATCCGATTGCAGCAAAGCGACGCAGACCCGTAGAGTTCCTAGTTACCTGCTTTCGCTCTGCTCGCGGCCTCCCCGGTTTCCTTGCAAACTACGAAGCTGTTTTCGAGTAGAGGCGTCCCAAGTAATATCGGGACGGTGCTCAAATGAGCTGCGCGTCCGGAGAATAAATCTATGTCGCTTTCAAATCTTATGGGACTCCTCCAGCAGTATGAGAACCCAGGCACAGCTAACGCCGGGAATGTGGAACAAGATTTTGAACAGGTCTCCCAAACAGCTTCGCAATCCCATCTGGCAGGTGGATTGGCTGAAGCCTTTCGATCGAACCAAACACCTCCATTTGCCCAGATGCTTAGCACGCTCTTTAGCAATTCGACTGGGCAACAACAGGCGGGTATCCTGAATCGTCTTTTGAGTTCGGCTGGACCTGGCGCTGCTTCCGGCATTCTAGGGAACTTTCTAGGAGGCGGTTCCCAAGTCACGCCTGAACAGGCGCAACAGGTCCCGCCTGAAACAGTTCATCAGCTCGCTGAAAAGGCCGAGAAGAATGATCCTTCTATTATTGAGCAGGCAAGCAGTTTTTACGCAGAACATCCTACGTTGGTCAAAGCTTTGGGTGCGGGCTCACTGGCATTGATCATGTCTCACATGTCGCGCAAATCCTGAAGTAGTTTCGAATTCAATTCGAGCGGCAATTCCAGGTCTCCCCACCGCAGCAGGAGCGCACGTCGAAACCGTTGCCTGGGCCTCCAGTACTTTATATACCTTGACAAGCATATGCTCTGTGGAGTATATCAAAAGAGTGGAATCTGTGTTCAGTCGATTCTGGTCCGCTCGCGTGGATGCTCTCGAACGCCATCTCAACCGCATGGCTCAATCAAAACCAACGAAAAGGAAGACCGGGAGAAAAAAATGATGGATCGCCAGCAGTACACACCGGGTCCGGCCAGCGGGGCCGAGGTACGAAAGGGCGGAGAGAAGTGGACGCTCATTCTCGTTAGAGAGCTGCGTCACTCGCAGGAAAGAGTCTGGGAGGCGCTGACCGACCCAGCCCATCTGCGCGAGTGGGCGCCCTTTGAGGCCGATGGGAATCTGGGTACGGCTGGAGCCACCGTGGAGCTCACCTGGGCGGGAGCGCCCTCGCCGCAGCCAACAAAAGTGACGCGAGCCGAGGCTCCCAAAGTGCTTGAGTACAGCGACCTCCGGTGGGAGCTCGAACCCTCTGGCGGCGGCACGCGCCTGACGCTGTTGCACAACATCGATCGCCGCTTCATCTCCTGGGGCGCCGCGGGTTGGCACATCTCCTTCGATGTCCTTGAGCGGCTCCTCGCGGGCGAGCCGATTGGACGCATCGTCGGCGCCGACGCCATGAAGCTCGGCGGCTGGCGGCGATTGACCACGGAATACGCAAAGCAGTTCGGCATTGAATGAGGAGGTCCCATTGAACTGGAACAAATGGGTTCGGCAGACCCACCGCTGGCTGTCCATTGCCTTCACGGTAACCGTGATCGTCAACCTCGTGGCCGTGCTTAGAGGCAGGTATACCACCTGGATGGGCCTCCTGGCAGTGTTCCCGCTCGCCTTGCTTCTGTTCACCGGCCTGTACTTGTTCGTGCTGCCGTATGCTGCCAGATCGCGTAGCGGAGGACGCACATGAAAAAGCCCGTCCCGGCGGAATCCGCCTCTGCACTAATTGACCAGAAGATCAAGGAACTTGGGGACTGGCGCGGCAAGACGCTCACGAAAGTGCGAGCAATCATACACCAGGCAGACCCTGAGATCGTCGAGGAGTGGAAGTGGGTCAAGCCGACAACGCCGGGGACTCCCGTCTGGTCCCACGGCGGCATCGTCTGCACCGGAGAGACGTACAAGAACGCTGTCAAGATGACATTTGCCAAGGGAGCTGCGTTGAAAGACCCTTCCGGTCTATTCAACTCCAGCCTCGAAGGGAATGTCAGGCGCGCCATCGACATCCACGAAGGAGACAACGTCGATGAAGCGGCGTTGAAGGATCTCATCCGCGCTGCTGTAGCGCTCAATCTTGAGGGCAAAAGCAAGCCGAAGCCCCGGCGAGCGAGCACCAAGCGGGCCCACTAGCCCTTACAAAGTTCACAGGTGCTTAAGGTCACTCAGAAGACCGGATGCTTGCTAGTTTTGAAAGATGCGACTCTTTGTGGCGGGTGTGCTGGCTCTCTGTCTGCTGCAAATAGGTGTCCAGGCGCAGCCTCCAGATGCCGCTCTCAAGGCCCTCTACGATTCGCATCGTTGGTTTGCACTCCGCGAGACAGTCGCCAACGGCGTAATTGCGCCCGCGCCATTTTATAAGGCCGCAGTGGAGACTGCTTTTCATCAGGATGAGCGCGCGAAGATCGGCCTCGAGCAATACATCGCCTCGCACCCCGCATTGGACATGCTGGTGGAAGCACGCGAACTCCTACTTGGTATGGAGTTCCGGAGCGCACACTATCAAGACGCGCTTCTTCAGGCTCAACAAATTCTCGCCATCAAGCCTGCTGCGAAGGACGTTGCTAACTTTCTTCCCACCCTCAACGTGTTGGGTCCATTTGTGCGTCAGACCGTAGTGTCCCGTGAGGCATCTACGGTCAGATTCGAGCTTGTGGATCAGAATCTCGTCCTCCCGGTAGCAATTGATGGAAGCACCGTGAACTATATCCTGGATAACGGGTTCAGCCTTTCGGGGATGACTGAGTCCGAAGCAAAACGGCTGAAGCTTTCCGTTCATACAGTTTCCACAGTGATCGACACCATGAGTGGTGCTCCGGTCAACATCCGTATAGCGGTCGTTCACGATCTTGTCGTGGGTCGCGTACACCTCAGGAATGTCGCCTTCTACGTTCTTCCTGACGATCACCCCCCCTTCAATCAGCGTGCTCCGGGACATCGCGGAATCCTTGGTCTCCAAGTGGTCCTTGCACTCGGACACTTCGCCTGGCAGCCCGCCTCCCGAACCTTCCGAATCTTCTCGAGCTCTTCGGAGGGACCTGCGCCGGGAGCGAATCTCGCTTTTGATGGATCAAGCATTTTCACACAGCTGATATTCCGCGGAAGAACGCTCGATGTGAACCTCGACCTCGGGGCTCAGAACACGATTCTCTATTCTTCGTTCGCCAAACAGTTTCCCGATATTCAGAAGCGCAGCACAAGGGAACAGCATCGCGTCACCGGCGTCGGCGGTTCGGCGTCGATAAAATCATTCACTCTGCCTTCACTTTCGTTCCGGCTTAGCGGCGTTGACCTCGCTTTTAAGCCCGCTACCGTTCTTCTCGAAGAGAACAACAGCACAAGCGCCTGGTTCAAAGGCAATCTTGGAATGGACCTACTGAACCAAGCCCGCAGTGTGGACGTGGATTTTGGCTCGATGACACTCCGTCTCAAATGAGGGCAACAATATAGTTGACAACTCACGGCAGGACGGATACCGTAGTCGCATGGCGCGCAAATCGGTAAAGAGTCTGACGATAGACCAGAACGTAAGATGTCACCGTATATATCCCGTCAAGGGTTCAGAAAGGAGCATCGAAGAACTTGTCACGATCGGCTTCGCTCTTACTAAAGAACAAGCGATACATTTAGCGCGAGTGCTCCTTGCGGCGACGCAAGAGTGGGACACTATCAACGTCACCGGCTTCAGGCTTCAAGAGCGGTCTGACGGCACGTTTCCGATTACCGTCACGAACTTTCAGAAGTCGAAGGCAAAGTAGTCAGCCACGTTTTTTCGCCCGCTTCTTTTCCCGCTGCCGTTTCAGCTTTGCTTCTTTCTTGAGAAGTTTCTCTTTTGAAACGGTGAGGACTGTTCGGAGAGCGTTGCTCATCCGTTCAGCCTCAGTGTTGCCCGGAACTTTGGGGGCGGGGTGAGATTTCATTCACGACCTCCCTTACATTCGGCGAATTCTCTCAATGAGGCAAGGAATACCAGATGACGCGACGATTCTGGCCACCATTGCAAGCATGAGGCGACTCGCTGTCCATCGTCTTTTCATCACTTGTATCACTGATCCGTACAATGGCCCTTCCAGCAGATCCAATGAGTCGTGTCGAATATCGACGTTTTCCCCGAGCTTGCTAATCCAGCCACTGAAGAACAGTGATCTAGCTGCGTGAGTCGGCTCTCCACGGT
>JBAUUG010000640.1:0-3549 GCA_049582585.1 Bryobacteraceae bacterium
GGCCAGCATCCCCGCCCAGAAGGAAGCCAACCGCCGCACAGCGGCGCAGTACGGGCTGGAGATCGTACGCAGCATCCAGATGGCCGATGTAGGCGGCGCGGACGTGCTCCGCGCTCCCGAGATAAAGGAAATGCTGACGTTGATGGAGCAACCCGAGATTGTGGGCGTGGTGGCCCGCGAGTTTACGCGGTTGATGCGGCCCGACAATTTCGCGGATTACGCTCTGCTCCAAGCCTTCGTGGATTGCGGCTGCACCTTATATCTGCCGGACGGCCCTGTGGACTTCGCCAGTAAGTCGGGCCGCTTTATGGGCACGGTAAAGGCCGCAATCGGCGGGATGGAAAAAACCGAGATGCTGGAGCGCGCGTGGGGCGGGAAGGAAGTAAAGCGTAAGCGCGGCGAACTGGCACAGGGCCGCATTGTGCTGCCATTCGGTGCGGATTACGAGAAGGGCACATGGAGCTACAAGCCTGCAGAGGCGCAGAAAGTTCGGCAGGCGTTCCGGCAGGTGCTGACCGGAAAAATAAACTACAACACCATTGCGAAACAGCTAGGAGTGACCCCGCGCGGCGCAGCCGTGATTCTGCGCAATCCCATCTGGAAGGGCTGGCGCGTGTTGGATAAGAAGCGCGACCCCAGCAGCAAGGCCCGGTACACGAGTAAGAACGGACGGCAGACGGACCGCCGCAAGATGCAGCGCCCCGAGGACGAAATTATCCGCATACAGGTGATCGACAAGCCGCTGCTGAGCGCCGCCGACTGGGACCGGGCGCAGCAGATTATGGATCGCAAGGCCCAGCTGCATTGGCGCGAGGGCCGCCGCCGAGGCACAAACCCCAGCCGCTTTACCTATGCTGGATTCCTACGCTGTGCCGCTTGCGGCGGCCCGGTGCATAGCGTGCTCGCGCGGACGGACTACTACGTGTGTAAGGCTAGCCGCGAGAAGCCCCACGCCTGCGAAAGCAGCTACATGAACCGCGAAAAACTGGAGGTCGAACTAGACCGCACTTTCGGACGGTTGCTGACGCGTCCCTCGTTCGTGGCCCGCTGCATTGCGCAGCTTCGCCGTGAGACCAAGGCCCGCGCTGGAGCCATAGACGGGGAGCAATTGCAGGCCGCCGCCGCAAAACTCGCGGCGAAACGCGCCCGCATCCTCGACGCCTACATAGAAGGCGCGCTTACGAGCGACGAACGCAAGACTAGGCTGGATACGGTAGACGCCGATCTGGCCGCCCTGCGCTCCCAGTTGGCCGCGCTGGATGCCGCCGCCGCGCCGCCCGCGCTAACGCCCGAACTCCTAAAGAAGCGGCTGGCACCGCTGGAGGATTGGGAAAAGTGGACCGCAGAGCAGAAGCGCCGCGCGCTGGCCGTGCTGGCCCCGAGCATCCTCGTCGCCAACGGGCACGTCGAGCGCATCGGGCTGGCCCTAGGGGGTAGTGTTGAATATACCCGCACGGACAGGGATTCATGGCCGCCGCGAGCATGAAACGCGCGGGGAATGTCAGCGACATCGAAGCGCGTGCGATCGAGACGGTTCCGTCTTCAAGCGGCTGGCGCAGAACCTCGAGAACATTGCGGGGGAACTCTGGAAGTTCGTCCAGAAATAACAGCCCATTGTGAGCAAGAGAAACTTCGCCGGGACGCGGGATCACTCCGCCACCAATCAGCCCGGCATCAGAAATCGTGTGATGCGGCGAGCGATACGGACGGGTGCCGACAAGCCCCGTGCCTTGATCGAGCACTCCAGCAACGCTATGAATTTTCGTCGTCTCCAGGGCTTCTTCGAAGGTAAACGGCGGCAGGATGGTCGGCATCCGTTTCGCCAGCATGGTCTTGCCCGACCCCGGAGGGCCGATCATCAGAATGTTATGTCCGCCGGCGCAGGCAATCTCAATGGCGCGCTTGGCCGTCTGCTGTCCACGAACGTCTTTGAAGTCGACGAAGAATTGCTGTGATTCGCGAAGAAGCGATTCACTGTCGGCTTTGATGGGAACGATGCCGTTCCCTGAGTTCACAAAGTGAATCACGTCGAGCAGCGAACGCACGGGATAAACGTCGACTCCGCCAACCATGGCGGCTTCTTTGGCATTGGCTTCCGGGACGACCATGCGCGAGATCTTTCGTCCACGGGCTTCGATAGCGATGGGCAGAGCGCCACGCACTCCGCGAACGCCGCCATCGAGCGAAAGCTCGCCGACGAAAAGGCAGTCGCCGATTTCCTTCTTTGTCAGCCCGCCATAAGCTCCCACGATTCCTAAAGCCATGGGCAGATCAACTCCGGAGCCTTCCTTCTTAATATCGGCGGGTGCCAGGTTGATGGTGATCTGGGTGGGAGGGATGTCGTATCCGCAATTCTTCAGCGCGGCGCGTACTCGGTCGCGACTCTCGCGCACGGCTGCGTCCGGCAAACCGACCGTGTGGAAATGATCCTGATCGGTCTTAATGCCCGAGCAATCGACCTCGACCTGGATGATGCTGGCGTCGATGCCGTAAACAGCGGCGCTGAGGGTCTTATAGAGCATAGAAATACAGGCGCTGGGGCCTGTCACGGCGACCGAAACATGCCTGCGGACAGCCTAGACGGGTTCCGGATTTCGTAAATCCAGACACACGAGTTCCGAAACGGAGATTTTCGTCCTCAAGATAGTCACGTTACGCATCTGCCGGGGCGGTGGCTGTGACGGATGTCACTAAGGACTGTGGAAATCCTGAAGCAAACATTTCCCTTCTGATCCAACGAAAGGTCACTGTCTCCCGGTAATCAAAAGAGCAACATACCGGTTGTTGGCCGGAGGCCGATCCTATTAGGATGATTCATTCAATAACAACTCTGTTCGCATGAGCTTAGACTCCGACAGCCCGCCGCGCTCTCCCCGCCAGCCCGGGAACCTCGATCAGGAAGAGTCGCAACTCTGGCGATGGGCGCTGATGTTCATGATTCTGCTGGCGTCGGCGCTGGCAGCACTCATGTGGGAGCGCCTCGAGAATATTCCCTTTCAGCTACGGGCGATTCCGATTGGCATTCTGGTGCTGTCGATCCTGTTCGCGGTCTACGCCTATGGGCGCCGGCGCGAGGTCCACGAACTCAAAGGCCTGCTGCGTGGATTGCAGGATCATGTTGGAGCCGCACCTTCCGAAGAGCAACTCGATCAATTGAGCCAGGTCATCATGCGCTCCCAGCGCAACTTCAAGGAATTGATCGATTCGATGGACGATCCGGCATGCGCGGTTTCGCTGGACGGTACCCTGCGCACCGTGAATCGCCGCGTTACCGAATTGACCGGGCTGAAATACTCGGAACTTGTCGGCAGCAACGTGTATGACCTGCTGGAAGAACCCGCCAGAGAAGAGGTGCAGCGAGGTCTGGGACGTTTTCTGGAAAGAAAGCGTTGGGCCGGCACGGTACGTATCCGGCTGAAGCGCAGTTCGCGATCGTTGTACTTTGACACGGTCCTGAACGGAATCGTGAAGGGCGATGAGGTTGTCGGGGTCAGCGTGCTCGGGCGCGACGTGACCGAACAACGCGAAAAAGAGCTGCGCTTCACCGAA
>JBAUUG010000641.1:0-3676 GCA_049582585.1 Bryobacteraceae bacterium
CCATAAAGCTGCACAAAATAAAAACGCCCCCGGAAAACCCCGGGGGCGAAAGGTTTGATTCAGTCCCGCTATCGCGGGCCCTGGTTATTTCTTTCCAGACTTTTTCGAAGTGCTCTTCTTTGAAGAAGAAGAGGATGACTTCTTCGAGCCGCCTTTTTTAGTTGCGTTCTTCATCGTGTGATTCTCCCTAACGTAAATTTGCAATCTTATGCAGATCGCAGTGTGATTCATATATAAGGTTGTTCGCAGCAGAAGTCAAGAAAAAAATGCGAAGCGCGGTCTCGAAGAGGTCCAGGCCGGACCGGAACTGGGAGTAAAACGTATTTTCGTAAATTGTTTTACCCTCTCGATCCTCTATTTGCGTCCTCCAGCAGATTGCGTTTAAGATCGAGGCAGTGAGGCGTCGCAATAAAAACCGGATCATAACCCTTGCGGCCGCCCTGTGCCTCATCCTGTCGCCGGGATGCAGAAGAAAGCACCCTGCCGCGAGAACTCCGGCCGCGCCGCAACCTTCCGCCGCGCCATCAGGGCCAGCCTCCGCCTCATCGGGGCGAGCTTCCGGCGCGCCGAAGACGAAGCCGCTCGCGATTGCAATCGGTTACACCGAAGAAGGTATCGCAAGCTGGTACGGACATCCATATCATGGCCGCCCAGCAGCTGACGGCGAGATCTACGACATGGAGACGCTGGTTGCGGCGCATCGTTTGATGCCGTTCAACACGTGGCTTCGGGTAACCAACCTGGCGAACAACAAGACCGTCAACGTTCGAGTGATTGATCGAGGGCCGTTCATCGAGGGCCGCATCATTGATCTTTCGAAAGCGGCCGCCCGGCAGATCGATCTGCTCGGGCCGGGGGTGGGGCAAGTTCGATTGGAAGTGATCGCAGCGCCAGTGGATATCCCATCCAACGACTTTTACGCCGTACAGATTGGAGCGTTCTCCGTTTACGCCAACGCCGAGCGCGCGCGGCAGCGATATGCAGAGAATTTTGGCGACGCCCAACTCGCGCTGAAGCAGGGAGCCGTTCCGCTCTGGCGCGTTCTCGTGGGCAAGGAGCCTTCCGTTCAGTCGGCCCAGCAGTTGGCGATCACGCTGGGCGCAGAAGATAAAAATGTTTTCATCGTTCGCCTTGATCAAACGGCCCAGAACGCCCCTGACAAATCGGCTGGCAGTGTTCCACAGTCGGCAGCTCCGAACCAACAGTGACTATTGCGGTTCCCGCCTCTCCACGATCTGATTCTGGTTTTCGTCGATTCAAGCGAGTACAGTAAAAAGAAATATGGCTACCTGGACCTTAGTTGAAGGACTGCTGTCCGACGGTCGTCCTATGCGGATGTATGTCGCTGAGCACGAAGAAAAGTTGTGGAGCGCGACTATGTGCGACGACGAGCATCCACGGAGCGAGGATGAGTTCCTCTGGCGGCTCGGAACCGCGCTGAAGTGGCAGCGCTTCCAAACCGGTAGCGGCTCGGATTTTCTGAAGACCGTAGCTGGCCAGGTGTCTGATTATTTCGCGGGCCGCCGCGCGAGCTTCGAGCTCCCGATTGAGCTGAGAGGGACTCGGTTTCAGGTCCGCGTGTGGGAAGAGCTGATCAAGATTCCGTTTGGCGTTACGCGGAGCTACGCAGAGATCGCGCATTTGATTGGACACGCAAATGCCTTCAGGGCGGTTGGAAATGCAAATGGACGAAACAACCTGCCGGTTTTCGTTCCGTGCCACCGCGTGCTGGCATCCGGCGGCAAGCTCGGTGGGTTCACAGGAGGTGTCGGGCTGAAGAAGCGATTACTCGCACACGAAGCAGCGGTGTTATCAGGCAGAAAGGCAGCGTAGACTCAACAATTTTAGAAACGCGGCTTCGTTCTCGAGTTGCAGTTCTATCTCGAGCCAGGCAAGATCCAGCGGCGCGATTGCGCTCTCTAAATTGTTCGGACAGTTTATGCGGTCTTTCTCGGTGGTGACCAGAATCTCGGCGCCATGTACGCGCGCCTGATGAGCTATGCGCTGCAATTCGAATGGCTTATACGGGTGATGATCTCGAAATGCCCACCGGAATACGACGTCGAGACCCAGCGATTCCAGCGTGGCCCAGAAATTCTCAGGATTTCCGAGTCCGCAAAACGCTGCGACGCGGCGCGCGGAGAGACTCGGTATCGAGGCGCCGCTCCGGTAATCGCGCCAGCCCCGGGCCATGAGGCGAGTGCGGAAAATGGGCGCGCTCGAGTTGTATTCGCTCAGGCGAGCGGCAATGGCTTCATAACGAAGGTCGGCTTCAGCGCGATTAACCACGAACGCGCTTGCGCGGCCGAGAGCCTGAAGCGGCTCGCGAAGCCGGCCTAGCGGAACCACCTCATCCTGTCCGAACGGATCCAGGCCGTCAATCACGACGACGTCGAAGTCGCGTCCAATGCGGGCGTGCTGAAAACCATCGTCAAGAAGGAAAACATTCGTACGGGGAAACTGCTCAAAGAGAATTCTGGCGGTTTCATGCCGATTGGCGCCTATTCCGACCGGGGCGATGCCGGACCGCAAGAAAATCTGAGCTTCATCTCCCGTGAATGCGGGCGGCACTTTGGCCCCTGGCGCAAACACCAGATTTTCAGCCGGCGAGCGGCGTCGATAGCCGCGCGTGAGAATCGCAGGTGAATAGCCCTGCGCGCCGAGCCGCGTAGCTAAGTAAGTAGTGAACGGTGTTTTCCCGGACCCCCCGACGGTGATGCCGCCGATACTCACAACGGGCGCGGGCAACGGGGGCATTGAGGCAAGGCGATGTTCCGACCTGCGGCGTCTTATGACGCCTCCCTCCCGCCATAGGAATGCCAGTGAGCCCAGAATGCATCGGGAAAGCAGACCCCGAGGCGGCTTGAGGCAGGCGGAACAAAAGAGCGGCCTCAAACGATCGGCTATTGCATGCGACGCACCTCGTTGGCTTTCAACAAAACGGCGGGCTCGGTCGCCCAGAGCTCGAGCCGCGCCGATGTCACTTAATAACTCACGAATAACCGCCGGCAGTTCCTGTTCCTGCTGGATTTGAATCATCGCCTCCGCGTTTAGAAAATCACGCGCCATTGCTTCAAAATTGTCCATATGCGGACCTACGACGATGGGAACGCCGGCCGCTGCAGGCTCGATCACGTTGTGGCCGCCCCGTGGAGCGATGGAACCGCCAACGAACGCCACGTCCGCGAGTGAGTAGGCGCTTGCCAGCTCCCCAATTGTGTCCAGCAATATTACGCCCGGCAGGCGCAACGTCAATGATGGATCTTTCGTCGTCGCCGTTCGGCGCAGAAAGCGGATGCCGTTCGCCTCGAGCTTCAGGGCTGCACCGTCGAATCGAGCCGGCTGGCGAGGCGCGAGGATCAGCAGCAGACGCGGAAACTCATCAGCCAAAGCTTGGAAGGTTCGAATCGCAATCTCGTCTTCATCAACCGAGTGGCGCGTCACGCTGCCGCGTTCGTTCGGTCCTGCTGTGCTGGCCGCAATCCACACTTGTTCAGCGTCGAAGGTAGAGATCTCGGTGGGACCTAGACCGACGGGAACATCGTATTTGAGATTTCCGCCGATTTCGAGGGTGTCTGCGGGCGCGCCGAGTTGAGCGTAGCGGTCGTAGTCCACGGCGCTTTGTACGAAAATCGCATCGGGCAGATGCAGAATGGGCTTGAAAAAACTCTTCAAC
>JBAUUG010000642.1:0-1513 GCA_049582585.1 Bryobacteraceae bacterium
GCATCCCAGAAATCTGAACAGGACAGTTACTCTGAAGGGTGTAGCTTTTCAGTTGGCGAAACCAGGCCATTTCGCGCTTTGAGCCGCAAAGCGGGTTTTGAGCGTAATTAGGATGTTTCGCCAGTCATCATTCTGAAGCGCGGGCCTTTTCTGCAAACCTGATTTCCATGCGAGCGGGAATAGATACAAAGTCTTGCTGAGAAAAATATGCTTGTGAATGTCCGCCAAAAGATCAGTGCGATCAAAACGAATTCGCACACCGCGAGAGCCGGACTCTCCGCCCAACTCCACCGCGTCGGTGGCGTAGTGTTCTGGCCTGTCATGACTGATTCATTCATGTTTCCCCCATCGAAGTGGCAACCCGCGATTCGCCAGTAGCAGCACATTCCAAAAGAGGTATGGTGATTGTCCGGAGCTACATCGTAAAAGAATAATCCTCTCGTGGTCGTTTTCGGAGGGAGAGGCTCCACCCTCAACTGTCGAAAGGAGGCATCTTAACTCTTGAGTTGCGGCATCCCCAACTCCATGGCATTATCTGCAGGCCCCGAATTTCCAGGCTCTCCGAGACGGGGAAACGGCCGAGCCTGACAAGCAGCCGGACCCTTTTTGGCACTTCAGCATCTCCCCGCTGCCCAGGGAGAACGCCCATCGGCGAGAGACCTTCCCCCATGCCGTCGATGGGCTTTGAACACACCGATCATCGGCGCTCGCAGACTGGGTCAATCCGTGAAATCGGGACGTTTCGGCACACATGTGGGTCACTGTGCAAAATTGACCATTTTTTCTTGGCAGATTGCTGCATCGTTTCTAACGGAAAAGGCACGGAAGGAGCGGCACAATAATGTCCACCATCCAAGATGGTTAGAGCGGCCGAAGCAAAAACAAAAAATGTTTTGGAGGCCCTCAATACAGCCGAAGCAGAAGAACCGAACTCCCTGCGGACGGAATTAGAGTGCGCGAATGACGAGTACGCAAGAGCGGTTCTTGAGTTGGAATGGACGTAATGAATTATAGAAGTTGGATCTGTCACCTGCTCTCCTTCCTGAGAATCCACAGCGCAGGCTGCGAAAACTGCAATCCTGGCGGAAGCTTGAGCGGGGAGTGTATGCGCAGGCGGCTTGAAGAACTGCGATGAAACACGCTGCCGGATTAATGAGTGAAATCGGGACTAGCTGTTGGAAAATCCCCTCACCGGAAGTAGTGGAATGCGCCATCGTTGAATTGCTGGAAATAGCCCAACGCCACGGCATTACTCCCACCGATTTTATTCAATTGTTGGACTCGGGAATGCGTATATCAGATTTCGTGGCAGCGATGACTCCGCTTGCTAACGCCAACGACAGCATCGATTGCGATTCATAACTACCCTCTGGCAGTACGCCGATTCGAGTGCTGCAGGCAGTTCGCCAACTGTCGCTATAACGCCATTTCACTCAAAATCCCCGGCAGGGGGATGGCGAGTGTAACCGGGATGTTTCAACAGTTATTTCTTGCAATCGCCGATGTGCGCAGC
>JBAUUG010000643.1:0-3271 GCA_049582585.1 Bryobacteraceae bacterium
AGCAGCGATTACATCAGCTTGTACGACGGGAACCGTGACACGCTGACCGCTTCTCTCGATTTCATTCAGTCCACTGCAACGGCAATCCTGCGGGCTATTACGCCCGAGGACCCGCTGCGGTAAATCACCAACCACAACAAGGAGAACAACCAAATGAGTACAACTCTGTCATTACCCGCAGTCCGCCCAATTTCGATTGGTCAACTGCAGGAATCACCTACAAATCCTCGGAAGACGTTTTCGGAAGAAAAACTCCGGGAACTCGCCGAGAGCATCCGGTCCATGGGGCTAATACAGCCGATCATTGTCCGACCTATCGATCAGGATCTTTATGAGGTCGTCGCAGGAGCCAGGCGCTTCCGAGCGGCCAAACTCGCCGGATTGGAAGACGTTTTGGCTCACGTGAAAGAACTGACGGACGAGCAAGTGATCGAGGTGCAGTTGATCGAAAATGCCCAAAGGCAGGATGTGCATCCATACGAGGAAGCCGCAGCGTACAAAGCGCTTCTCGATCTTGCCACGCCACAGTACGATGTGGCCACGATTGCGGCACGCATCGGAAAAAGCATTTCGCATGTCCATCAACGTCTTACTTTGTGTAATCTCCTCCCGGAAGCCGCTGAGATGTTCCTGGAGAACCGTTTCACTGTCGGCCACGCGGTTTTGATCGCGCGGCTTCCACAAGAGCAGCAACCGCAAGCCCTCACCGCCACGTTTCGGGACAACTACGCCACGAAAACAAAGCAGGCCGTGCCCGTGCGGGAATTGGCGCAGTGGATTCGAGAGCAATTGACGTTGATGCTCGATGAGGTTCCCTTCGATAAAGAAGATCCGACGTTAGTACCCGAAGCCGGATCATGCAGCACGTGTCCGAAGCGGACTGGATTCAACCAAGCTCTCTGGGCAGACTTTAAAGAGGATCGATGTCTCGATGCGCAGTGTTATAACGGCAAGCTCAAGGAGCACATCGCACGGCAGATTCAAAGCAATTCCAATCTGATTCAGATCAGCGCTTACTATTCGACAACCGACAAGAACACGCTCACCCGAGATCGCTATACCGTCATCGAGCAGCCGAAGGACGGCACGGAACCAAGCCGCGCCGCGGAGAAGGCTTGCGAACACACAACCCAAGCTATCGTGGTCGAAGGCGGCAAACGTGGAGAGCTCCTGAACGTTTGCGCCGACACCGCATGCCCGATTCACAATGCGCCCACGAACCGAACAACAGACGCCGAGCGCAAGCAACAACAGCAGCAGTGGAAACGGGAGCAAGAGTCGCGCGATAAAGCCCATCAGCAGAACCGCCAACTCTTGGATGCCGTCGTGAGGAAAGCACCAGCCACTCTCAAACGCGCCGATTTCGAAATGCTTGTACTGGCATTTATCGAGAGTCTGTCCATTGACGATTTTGAGGCATTGGCCGAGCAGTACAAGGTTGATACCGAGAAGGTTCGGACCGACCAGGATCTCGCGGACCTCTTGCGAAAGAAGGCCAGGAGTATGACCGAACAGCAACTCGTTCGGGCCTTGATCGAACTTGCCCTGCTTCCTTTCGGGCATTCTTACAAAGAACTCCCGGCTGACAATCCGTTGATGTTAGCTGCCAAGCGTTACGGCGCTAGCATTCCGAAGGCGAAACCAGCCGCGCAGAAGAAATGCGGCTCCTTGCCAAAAGCGAAGCAAACAACGTCACGAGCGAACAAGCAGACGGAATCCGGCAATGCTGTAAAACCGAAGGCGCTACGAAAGGGAGGGGCGGCTTAGCCGCCCCTCCTCGACCAAACACGAGCCAATCAAGTGCCGAGAGCATCTGCCTCTTAGCGGAGAAATCGAAATCTCATCGCAGAAGTTTTCGGTGAGACCTAGCGCTCATCCATTCTTCATACGGTTGAATGTGCAGGCTGGCAGTTTTGCCTCGCAGCTCCTTCAAGAATGCTTCTTCTGCTGCGTGCTCGCGCGCCGTGTCTGTTTCGTTCGCACCAGATTTTCGAGGCGCTAGCCGAATACCGACATCAGCCGCTTGCAAACGGGGCCGATCCCTCAGGAAATCGCCAAATGCCACCGCTTCCGTGACTCGATATGGTGCGTTGGTGTCCAGATTAATTGCTTGAATGCGGTCGCGGAGGGCTGAAAGACTCTGTTCCACAGCTTCGCGTGTGAAGCGGGGAGACTTGGCACCCGAAACTAGATCACCCTGCTCGGTAGTTCGCCATTTCTTGCTTGTACCAGCGGGTTCAACGTATCCCTGTAATTCCATAACGGCAAGTACCTGTTTCACTTCGGCCATGCCGATCTTGAGCGATTTAGCGAGATCGCGATCGATCCAGGTCGCCGCTCCCTTGATTTCTTTAAGAAAGCTCAACGCCTCGGCAGCTGGAACAGCTTGCGCCGCACTCTCGCGTGCTGGCCGGCTGGATCGGTCGCCATTAGGCATATTCAATCTTTGCGCTCCCGGCACTCTTCTTCTCGTCCTGGCTCATATACTACCGGCCCGCGGATACTACGAAGCGACGAGCTCGGACGCCTATGAACCGAGCGGGCCGAAATTTGCTGAATCGTCCTCAAGTCCAGAGATGCCTCGAGTCAAGCCGCTTACCCTCTTGTTTGTCGTTTCGCTCCGTGTCTGAGGACTAGTCGTCGAGTAGTCCTGCACGCTTGCTTTGGCCTTTTCCAATCTGATTTAACTTGGCTGGGTTGGCATCTGCTTGCATTCCTTTTTCTTCCTTCTGGTCGGCACAGCATCGGGGGTAAAGCCCCGCGCCCTGGCGGACTGCACTCTCCAGTTCCAAAGCCCTCCGGGTTTCGGTTTCCCTCCGACATTGCCGGCGCAAGCGCCTTTTGAAAGTGCAGAAACAATGTCGTCCGGACCCTCGCGAAAAACTGTCTCGCTGGCCTGGGGAGCGGACCCCACTCGCTTTCGGGTGCCCGACAGAAGGGCGAGAAAAGGAGAATCGCAAATGTACAAGAACGCAGTCAACTTAATTGGTTTTCTGGGAAAAGACGCAGAAGTCAAAGCCGCCCAGGACAACAGCACGAATTTCACCGTCCTCAGCCTGGCTACAAAGGAGAGCTGGAAAAACAAACAGACGAACCAATGGGAATCGCGCACCGAGTGGCATCGCATTCTGGTTTTCGGCAAGCTCGGAGATTTCGCCGCCACGCTCACCAAAGGCGCTCACATTGAAGTTGAGGGCGCGCTTCGCAGCCGCGAACAGACGCTAGAGCTGAAAGGCAGCTCCAAGAAGAACCCGGAAACGAAAAACGTCCG
>JBAUUG010000644.1:0-8109 GCA_049582585.1 Bryobacteraceae bacterium
CGTCCACAATCACGGCAAGGCTCGGCAGGCTGTCCAAATCGCCGGACGAACGGGTCAGCCATCCCTCGAGATAACACTCGCAGGGGTTGAGCGGCACGGGCTCCGGTGTATCGAGCGTGAAGTTGAATTCACCGCATTCGTCCTTCAAAGCAGGCATAAAATGCCGGAACATCCATTGGGTCGCTTAGTATTTTACCCTCGCCCCAAGTAAACTGGAATTTCCATCGCATGAAGAAACTCATAACCTGCGTGCTTGTTGTTATTGCTGCCGCGGCATGCATGATCGCGGGCGCAGCTGACACCGGCGCTTTTTATCTTCGCCCGGGCGACACGGTTGTCTTTTACGGCGACAGCATCACGGAGCAACGGCTATATACGATGATCACTGAGCTGTACGCCGTAACCCGATACCCCGGCCTCCGCGTTACGTTTATCCACTCGGGGTGGGGCGGCGACCGCGTCACAGGCGGGGGAGGCGGTCCGATCGATGTGCGCCTTCAGCGCGATGTTTTCGCCTATAAACCGACGGTAATGACCATCATGCTCGGCATGAATGATGGGTCTTATACGAGCCACAAACCGGCGGATGATGAGGTCTTTTATGCCGGGTACCGGCACATTGTCGAATCAGTGCAGCAGACGGTTCCGAACATCCGCATCACGGCTATCGAGCCATCCCCATTCGACGATGTCACTCGACCCTTCACATTGCAGCCCAATGGCTATAACGCCGTATTGGTCAATTATGGCGATTGGATCCGGCGCTATGCATCGGAAAAAGGGTTGAACGTTGCGGATCTCAACAAGCCCGTTGTCGAGATGCTGCAGAAAGCCAACGCTTCCAATCCGCAAGTCGCTCAGAAGATCATTCCCGATCGCGTTCATCCCAGCCTTTCGGGGCACCTCATCATGGCGGAGCAATTACTCAAAGCCTGGAACGCTCGACCCATCGTCGCGGCCGTGACCATTGATGCGGCTCACGGCAAAGTCGTCCAAACCCAGTACGCCCGAATTTCCGATTTCCATGGCGGCGGGCCGTTTGTCTGGACCGAGCTGGACGAAGCGCTTCCTCTTCCGTTCTCGGAGCTACTCGCCGACGATCATGACCATACCATCGATCTCGCGATTCGCAGCTCGGATGTCACAGAAGCTCTCAATCGGGAGCCTTTGCGAATCACGGGCCTGCAGCCAGGCAATTACAAGCTGACGATTGATGGCGAGCTCGCCGGCACGTGGAGTGCGGCTGAATTGGATCGCGGCGTCAACCTCGCGGTGCTTAAGACGCCTATGTCCGAGCAGGCTATGGAAGTTCGCGCGCTGACTGTAAGACACATCGATATCCATCAATTTCGATGGCGCACTTTGCAGGTTCCGCTGCAAGATTCAGACCTGCAACATCTCAATGACGCTTTGAAAGCTCTCGATGCGGTGGAAGCGGAGGTGGTCGCGCACCAGCGATCGGCTGCTCAACCGCGGCCTCATGTTTTTCAGCTTGTACCCGCCGCATGAGGCGGCTGTTACGGCCGATAAGTCGCCGCTATCGGACCTGGATGGATCGTTGGGAAAACGAGCTTTGTTTCCGCGCGACGGATCGTGTTGTTCGCCCGTTCGATTTCGGGCTGGAATGGAGCAAACATTGGCCCGGTGCGCAAGACCTGCCGGTGGATGACTCGAATCCAATCGATTATTTGATCGCATTGAATGAGCGCACGGTCGAGAACAGCGATGAGTTTTTCGCCTATGCTACCCCGGAAAAGTTCAGGTTGAATCGCGAGTGGCTGGAATTCAATTCGCCGGTTGAAACACCGTATGCCGAAAACAATCTTGCGCGTGCTCTCTGGTTTCCTGCCCGCGGAAAGGGGCGAAAAGCCGTGGTGGTGCTGCCCCATTGGAACGCAAAACTGCCGCAGCACAATGCACTCTGCGCCGGCCTTCAGCGGCTCGGGATTTCCGCGCTGCGATTAAGCCCCCCCTATCATGATTTGCGCATGCCGGCCGGCCTGAATCGCGCCGATTACGCGGTCTCCGCCAATATCTGCCGCACCATCGATGCCACCCGCCAAGCGGTATTAGACACGCGCGCATGCTTCGATTGGCTCGAACAGCAGGGCTACGATGATTTGGGGATAGTGGGTACGAGCCTCGGCTCCTGCTACGCTTTTTTGGCCAGCGCCCATGATGCGCGCATTCGTGTCAACGTGTTCAATCACTGCTCAACGTATTTCGCGGACCCGGTGTGGGAAGGCCTTTCTTCACGCCATATCCGTACCAGCCTGGAATCTGCAGTGGATTTGAAGACACTTCGCAAGCTGTGGCTGTGCATCAGTCCCCCGAGCTATTGGCAGCAGTTCACGGCGAAAGAGAAGCGCTCGAAATTCATCTACACGCGGTACGACACCACATTCCCGGTGCATCTCTCTAAACAAGTGATTGAGGGAGCGCGAAAACACAACTGGGACCACGACGTGCGCGTGTTGCCGTGCGGCCACTACACTATGGGCGAGTTTCCCTTCAAATACATCACCGGGTACGAGATCTGCTCATTTCTTAAGCGGAATCTCTAAGGGCGAGCGAATGAAGAATCTCAAAGTTCTTAAAATTCTCGGCGTCACCCTTTTGAGTATCCAGACCATTGCGTTGGCGCAGACTACAACTGAAGCGCCACAGGCGGGCGATCCGAGCTATCGAGGCAGTGTTCCGCAAGGGACCGCCTCCGCGACTCCCATACCGCTGACCCTGAGCGGGGCCATAGACCGCGGTTTGAAGGCCAATCTGGGGCTGCTGACCAGCGAAGAGGCAAGCCGCGAAGTTCGCGCCGAGCGATATCGCGCTTTGAGCAGCTTGTTACCGAAGGTGACTGGCCAGCTAAGCATGACCGAGCAGCAGTTGAATCTGCAAGCTCTCGGATTCCTGTTTTCTTTTCCGCCCGGCCTCGGAATTTCGATACCGCATATTGTCGGGCCCTATTCGTACCAGTCGGCTTTAGCGAACGCGACAGTTCCGCTGTTTGATTTCAGCGCGATTAGTAACTTCAGAGCGTCCAGAGAAGACCTGAAAGCATCCGCGCTCTCGATTAAGAATGCGCGCGATTTGGTGGTTCAGGCGGTCGGAAACGCTTACCTGCAAATCATCGCCGATTCGGCGCGCGTAACGGCTACGCAAGCCGAAATTGAGGCGGACAACGCGGTGTATACGAACGCCGTGCGCAGGCACGACGCCGGCACGGCGATTGGCATTGACGTGCTGCGCTCGCAAGTGGAGCTGAAGCAGCGCCAGCAGGCGCTGGTCGCTCAAACCAACCAGTTCGAAAAAGACAAGCTGACGCTGGCTCGAATCATCGGCTTGCCGATTGGGCAGGATTTCACCGTCGCCGATCCCTCGCCATCCGTGCCGCTCGAAGCCATGTCTCTTCAAGACGCTTTGGCGAAAGCCTATGAGCATCGTCCTGATTTTCAGGCCGCGAAAGAGCGCGAGCTTGCGGCGCGCTTCTCACTGCGAGGCGCCAAAGCCGAACGTTATCCAACCTTAACTGCCTCCGGCTTCTACGGAGATGAAGGTCTTCGTCTGCTCACCGATTCTCACGGCGTGTTTCAAGCCACTGGGTCTATTCAGTTCAACATCTTCGATGGGGGCCGGATCAAGGCCGACGTTCTGGAAAATGACGCTGAGCTGCGAAACCGACGCAACGAGCTGGAGAATCTTCGGGCGCAGATTGACTACGAGGTCCGCAACGCCTTGCTCGATCTGAAATCGGCGAGCGATCAGGTGGATGTGGCGAACAGCAACGTGGATCTGGCGAATGAGACTCTGAAACAATCTCGCGACCGGTTTGCCGCGGGCGTTACCAATACGGTTGAAGTAGTTCAGGCACAGCAATCGGTGGCCGACGCCCACGAGAACCTCATTTCGGCTCAATTTCAATACAATCTTGCGAAGGTATCCCTTGCGCGCGCGCTGGGACTGGCGGAAGAAGGCATGCGCACCTACTTCAACCGGACTCCGTAACGCGCACGCTCGAGCGATACTACTTCTCTAAATAGAAGCCGCCCACGAACAGCGCATCGATGCCCGAAGAATAGAAGCTGCGAACGGCATCGCGAGGAGTACAAACCAGAGGATCGCCGAATAAATTGAAGCTGGTGTTATACAGCACGGGCAATCCGGTGGATGCGCCTGCCGCCGTCAGCATGGCGTGAAAAAGCGGGTTCTCGTCTTTGGCTACGGCATGCACGCGAATCAGGTCTTTCCCGAGAATCGCCGCAGAGAACGTGTTGCGATACGCCTGACGTACGCGTCCGACGGTTGCCAAATACCGCGCATTCTGTCCCGCTTCGAAGTATTCGCCGGCCAGTTCCGCAGGTACCGAGGCCGCGAATTTCCGGAAGCTTTCACGATGTTTGATGTAGACGTTCAGGTTTTCCGTCGAATACGGATTCAGCGGGGAAGCTAGGATGCTGCGGTTGCCAAGCGCTCTCGGCCCGAATTCCATGCGGCCTTGCATCCAGGCCACAATCTTTTGATCGTCGAGTGCGCGAACGGCCTTATCGATCAACTCTCCTTGGGTCGGCATAAGCTGGAAGCGCAGCTTGCAATTTTCAAGCACTTGCTTGATCTGCTGAGGCGGATAAGCGGGGCCAAGACATAGAGTCTCGAATGGTACGCGAGCCTGTTCCCGATAAAAGTTATGCCACGTGTGCAGCGACGCACCCAGAGCTGTTCCCGCATTGCCCGCTGCCGGCTGCACGAAAACCCTGCTGAATCGTTTCTCGAGTTCATGAACCAAAACGGCGTTCAGCGCTAAGCCGCCCGCGATGCAAACGCTCCTGGCATCTCCAAGCATGGCGATCACGGCCTCACAGACGGATGCCTGCAGGCTGGCGGCAATGTCGGCTTTGATTTTCGGTGCTACAGGCTGGCTTTCCGGAACGCCGATCGCCTCGTAGAAGCGCGAGCCGAAGCCGCCCTTGCTCGAGCTGCCTGCATCGAAAAAGGTGCGATCGATGTGAGGCCACGCTGATCCACCCTGATGGAGTAGTTGATGGAAAGTATCCAGATATTTCGGCTCGCCCGATGCCGATAGCCATTGGACCTTGTGCTCGTCCGCTCGCGCTTCAAAGCCGAGGAGGCTGGTGACGCGATTGAACAAGTCTCCCAGCGAATCCGGAAAATACAATTCACGAACCGGCGTGAGCTGGTTCCGTTCCCCCTCGAAAAGAATCGCCGAGCGGAAATCACCCGCGCGATCGATACTTAAAACTGCAGCAGATTCAAAGCCCGAACCATAGTACGCGGATGCCGCGTGCGCATGGTGATGCTCGACTACTACGATTTCGCTCTTTGGAAAGCGCGCGCGAAGCTCCAGCAGCACCCCGCTCTCCGCAGCCGTCGCGAAAGGGCGAGCCAAAGCAAGGCAGTCGATTTTTTCCGGCTTTACACCCGCTACCTCCAGCGCAAGTTGAAACGCTTCCTCGGGAAAAGAGCCGGGCCGGTCCTGGCGCGAAACTTTCGCCTGTTCTACTGCGGACACAAGCTCGCCGTCTTTGAGCACGCAGCATGCGGGGTCGCTGAGCAGGCCGCCCAGTCCTACGATAATGTGCGGCACGCTAAACCTTTCGGAGCCTTTGAATGACGCGCTCGCGCCCGATACAAATAAACACTGCGAATGCGCTTGGCCCGACCGGTTGGCCGGTCAGCGCCGCGCGGCTCGCGTTGATCAGCAGCCCGGCTTTTACGCCGTGTTCTTCGGCGAGCGCGCGCAAATCAGCCTCGACGCTCGCTTCCGTGAATAAGCGATTCGCCTCGATTCGGTTTGCCAACTCGCGAAGCAATTCACGTGCGCCCGGCGCGTTCAGCTTCTCGAGCGCTTGCTGCGCTATCTCGAAATCATCGGAGAAATACGCGCGCCCTCTAGTTGAAAAATCGGTTAGCGTTGAAAAGCGAGTACGAATCGTATCGACAACGTGCTGAAAGAATGTGTCGTCACCGTACGGACTCAAGCCGTGGTCTTCCAACCAGCGCCTCACGAGCGGGGCCAGTGCTTCGACCGGCATCGAGCGCAAATGCTGCGAATTCAGCCACACTGCTTTGGGATCTACCGGATCGGTCTCACTGAAATTGACCACCGCGTTGCTGCGGTTTACACCCTCGAAATTGAAGGCATTCGTCAGCTCATAAAGACTCATCTGTTCGCGATTGTCCTTGGGAGACCAACCCAGCAGGCACAAAAAATTGATGTAGGCGAGGGCGAGAAATCCGTTGTCGCGATACGTGGTCACGCTCACCACCGGCCCATGCTTCCGTTTCGAGAGCTTCGAGCCATCGGGAGCGATCAAGAGCGGCAAGTGTGCGAAGCGCGGCAGCGCCGCTCCGGCGCCCTGGAAGATGAGGATGTGTTTGAACGTGTTGGAAAGGTGATCCTGTCCTCGAATGATGTGCGTGATCTTCAGATCGACGTCATCGGCGCAAGAGGCAAGGTGATACGTCGGCATGCCATTGCTTCTGAGCAGCGCAAAATCTTCTATATCGGCGGTTAATTTCGATTGCGGACCATACACTTCATCGTGGAAGGCGATTTCGTAGGGAGTCTCGCGATTCACTCGGTAACGAATGACGAATGGCTCTCCGGCCGCAGCGCGAGCTTCGCTTGCATCCCTTGATAGCGCCCGCATTTCCGGATTGCAAAGCCAAGGACCCTCGCCATGCGGCCGGTCCTCTAAATCGGCTGCGGCTGGAGCAAAGTCGCGATAAGCGAAGCCCTGCGCTAATAGGTCGTAGGCTAACTTGCGATGGAGTTCGAGACGCTCCGATTGGCGATAGGTCTCGTCCCAGTTGAGCGAGAGCCAATTCAGACCGTCATAAATTGAATCGAGTGAGGCTTGAGTGTTCCGATCCGCATCTGTGTCGTCGATGCGCAGCACCATTGTCCCGTGGTGTTTTCGGACGTAGAGCCAGTTGAAAATAAACGTGCGCGCGCTTCCGATATGTAGATAACCCGTCGGCGAGGGCGCGAAACGAGCTCGAATCATGAAGTTTCAGTGTACAGAAGGAGAGATCCCTTCACGCTTTCGATAGCGCCGCATGGAGTTTGACGAATTGATCCACACTGAGTTGCTCGGCGCGCAGACTCGCCTCTGGGAGTTTGTCGGCCGCTTCGCCATAGAACGGACGTAAATTGTTCCGCAGTGTCTTTCGTTTATGCGCAAAACAGCGTGCCGCGAATCGTAATACTTCGGGCAAATTCTCTGGAATCTGAGACTTTCTGGCGAACCGGACTCCGCCGGAATCAACGCTGGGCGGCGGAGCAAAAGCGGACGGCGGAATCTTACATACCAGCTCTACATCGCAGACCAGCTGAGTTGCCACTGTGAGATAACCGAACGCGCGTGTGCCGGGCCGCGCCAAAACGCGCTCGGCGACCTCCCACTGCATCACAAAAACTGCCAGCGGAAACCGTTCATCGAGCGCCAGGAACTTTTCGAGCGCCGGGGAAGCAATGTAATACGGTAGATTTCCGGTCACGATGGCGGTGCCCCACTGCGCCAGGTCGGTGGTGAGCACGTCGCCCTCTTGGATATGCAACTTAGGTTCAGGCGCGAATTTTACTTTCAAATACCGAACCAGCGAAGAATCCAATTCGATCGCATGCAGCTCATCGGTGCGGGACGCCAGATGCCGGGTCAGGGCTCCCCGGCCAGCCCCAATTTCCACCACTCGCGGCGTATGTTCCCCGCAAGCAGCAACGGCCAAGCGTTCCAGAATCGCATCGCGGATTAGGAAATGCTGACCTAGCCTGCGCGGCAAGCCTCAGTGTAGAACAGGCGTTGACACAAAGCCTGAAGCGCAAGGGCCGGACCGCGACCTCGCCGACCGCCGCTTAGCTTCGGTAACCAAGCTTGTCGCTCTCAAACCGGGGATCTTCACCACACTCGCGAACGAGTGCAAACACAGTCACTACCATCTCAAGGGCCAGGAGGATTAACAGGATGCTCATGCCTATGATTAGGCATCCCGCATGCCAAGCCTAAGGTGTCCGTAAATTGTAGAAACTAAAAGCCAAACCTCGCTTCGGCAAAACGTTTGTCCCATTGCGGAACGTTCCCCGCGTACCGA
>JBAUUG010000645.1:0-6517 GCA_049582585.1 Bryobacteraceae bacterium
GATTGTGCGCGATTATCCGCTCAGCAGCCGCGCCGAAGACGCCAAGCGGCGTCTGGCAGACCTGGAGATGCCGGTTCCGCAAGTCGACCGCGCCGCTTATGATCGCGAGAAGTTCGAGATTGAGAACTATCATAAGCCCGGTTTATTGGCCCGTTCCACGGCCATCATCCACGGCGGACCGGACGTAAGTCATGCGGCGAAATCGGGTCAGCCCACCATGACTGATCCAAAGCCCACCATTCCGGCGAGCGTTCCCATCGTGAATACGGCAGAGACTCCCGCGGCAGGAGGCGGCGCCGGCACGACGGAATTAAGCGCTACGCAGCTGGGCAGCGGCAGCAGCGCCTTGGACAAGAAACCGGATGCACGCAGTAGCGGCGGCACGGCCCAGAACGCGAGCGCTCAAACCAATCAGCCTCTGCCCACCAATCGCGACAAGGAACTGAAGCAGCTGCGGGAGAAACAGGCCAAAAAGCAAGCCGCGCTGGAGAAGAAGAAAAAGAAGAAGAACCCGGAAGCGGCCGGCCAGCCGCAGCAAACGCAAAGCCAGGCTACGCAGACGGCCCAAACTCCGGCTGGTACGCCTAATTCGGTTCCCGCTGTTTCAAATCCGGCAACCACGCCGTCCACGACGAACGTTCCGCCCCAGCAGTGACCCGCTATAGATCCGAGTCTCTTGCGGTTCTCGTGCTCCGATGTTTTTAGCAGATGGAAAGCCCGAAACGAACCATTGTTGCTGTTGTGAGCGACCTGATGTTCACGGTGAAGATCCTGGAGTGCGCTAAGCGGGCGGGCCTGGATGTCGCCTTCGTCAACTCGGAACGGGACCTGATGGCGCTGGCCCGGCAGAATCCGGCGCTGATCGTTATCGATCTGAATAACGCTTCCGTTGATTCCCTGCACGTCATTGAAGTATTGAAGAGCGACCCGGAAACCAGCAACGTCAGTCTTTTGGGATTCGTGTCGCATGTGCAGACCGGCCTGCAGCAGGCGGCGCGCGAGAAGGGCTGTGATGCGGTGGTCCCGCGATCGGCGTTTTCGCGGAATTTACCTGAGATTTTAGCCCGGTACGCGCCCAGTGAGGCAACCGGTTCCTAGTTTCGTTCGTCGAAGAATGAAGCACTTGTGGTGTTGAAGACCGGAATCGTCGTCGAGCTGTGTTTGATGGCCCTTGGCTTGAGCGCCGCCGATGCGCCGCGTCACACCGTACGCGTGAGCGGCACCATCCAGGCAGTTCATTCAGTGGAAGTGCAGGTCCCGAGGACTGAGGGCCAGGGCGGCAATCTGACGTTGACCAAGCTGATTGAGAACGGAGCAACCGTGCACCCGGGAGATCTGCTGGCTGAATTCGACAGCACCAACGAATTGAAACTTGCGCGCGAAGCCCAATCTAAGTACGACGATCTGACCCACCAGGTAGAGCAAAAACAGGCCGAGCACAAGAGCAATGCCGAAAAAAGGGCTTCTGAGCTGCAGCAGGCCGAAGCTGACCTGAAGAAAGCCGAGATTGAGATCCGTAAGGGGCCTATTCTGAGCGATATCGAACAGCAGAAGAATCAGGTGAAGCTGGACGACGCCAAGGAGCATGTTGCGAGTCTCCAGCTTTCCGATCATTCGCACGATGTAGCGGAGGCGGCGGAAATCCGCATTCTAGAGCTTCAAAGAGACCGGCAGAAGCTTGCAGTCGCCCGTCAGCAGAGCAACGCGCAGAAGCTCTCGTTGCGAGCGCCGATTTCGGGCATGGTCGCTCTTCAGAACGTGTTCCGGAACAACTCCATGGGACACGCCGAAGAGGGCGATCAGTTGTGGCCCGGCAGTCCGCTGCTTAAGCTCTTTGACCCATCCGCGATGATAGTGGAACTGTCTGTCGGCGAGCCTGACGGGGCTGTGCTGGTACCCGGAGCAAAGGCTGTGGTGCATCTGGATGCGTTCCCGGCACTCACCTTTACAGCACGATTCGATTCGGCGAGTCCCGTCGCGGCAGCGCCGATGGGCAGTCCTATAAAAACGTTTTCGGCCCGCTTCGTGCTCGATCAAAGCGATCCGCACTTGCTCCCCGATCTTTCAGCCGCGGTAGATATCGAGCTTCCCAGATGAGCCGTCGCAGGCGAGTCAAATTGTGGGTCCGAGTCAGCATTCTGGTGCTGATCCTCGGCGGTTCGGCATTTGCGCTTCGGCAATTCCGCCGCACGCGCGCGGTCGCCGATCTGCCCACTGCAGCCGCTCGTAAGGGAGTGTTCTCGGTGCTTGTTACCTGTCGTGGCGAGCTGACTGCCCGCCGCTCTGTTCAATTGACGGCCCCCTTGGATGTGGCCGATTTGCAGATTGTTTGGCTCGCGCCATCGGGTGGGCCCGTCACCGCCGGGATGACCGTCATTCGCTTTGATCCAAGCCGATTGCAACAGGATTTAAAGGAGAAGAGCGCCGCATTCAATCAAGCTCAAGCGACGCTCGATCAAGCCGTCGCCCAAGCCCGCATTACGGCGGATCAGGATAAGCTGGACCTTGCCACAGCTCGATACGAGATGGAAAAGGCGCGCCTCGAAGCTTCAAAGCAAGCCATCGTGAGCGCGATGGAAGGTCAGAAGAGCGCTATCGATTTAGGCATGGCGGAGGAGAAAGTGAAAGTGCAGCAAGCCACCACCGAGCTGCACAAGAGCTCCGATGCCGCGAAGATCGCGTCCTTGGCGAGGTTGCGCGATGAGGCAAAGGCCGAGGTGGATCGAACCGAACACCGCCTCACCTTGATGGATATGAAGAGTCCTCTCAATGGGGTCATCAATTACCTGTCAAACGAATCGCAGGGCTGGATGAACGCTCAGCCCTTTAAGGTGGGCGATCACGTTTCCGCCGGGCTAGCCATTGCCGAAATCCCCGATTTGTCGACCCTGCAAATGGAAAGCAAGGTGGATGAGGTGGATCGCGGCCGCATTGCGCTTGGCGATTCCGTGCTGGTGCACGTGGATGCGTTCCCCGAAAAGGTGCTGAACGCGAAAGTGCAGTCGATCACTCCATTGACCGAAGAAAGTTTCAACGAATGGCCGCCCACCAGAAGCTTCAAAGCCTACGCTCCGATTGAGAAACCGGACCCGCGCTTGCGGCCCGCGATGAACGCAAGCGCCGATATCGTGGAGACCAAAATTCCCGATGCCGTCAGCATCCCCGCCAAGGCGCTGTTCACGCAAGAAGGGAATCCCATTGTCTACGTCAAGAATAATGGGCGTTACATGCCCGTGCATGTTCGCGTTCGAGCTCGAAATACGGACGAGGTCGCGATCTCTGGACTTCCCGCTGGAACTTTGGTGGCCCTCACCGAGCCTGAGCAGGTAAAGCAATGAGCCAGGTGACCGCGCCCGCGCCTCTTCCGATACCTGTCGAGCGCCCCCACGTCGCGCCTCCCCCAAAACGTCCGCCTTCCTGGCGAAAACGCGTCCTGATTGGATGCGCGGTCGTCGCGCTGCTGGGAATCGCAGCCTTTTATGGCGTGAGAGCGTATCGCGCCCTGACTGCCGGGAAGGAGCCGGCCATTCCTGTCGCGAAGGTGCAGCGCGGCGATGTGAGTCTCGCGATCACCGCGCGGGGAGAGCTGCGCGGTGGAAATCCCGAGAGTCTTACTGCCCCCTTGATCGGCGGAACCGAAATGCACATCACCACTCTTAAAAAAACCGGTGAAGCGGTGAAGGCCGGAGACGTGGTCGTCCAGTTCGATACCACCGAGCAGGAATACAAGCTGAAAGAGGCGGAGGGCGATGTCGCTGAGGCCGAACAGCATTTGATTCAGGCGAAAGCCCAGCGCGATGCCGAGAAGGAAGAGGACCGCTACGCATTATTGAAGGCCAAAACCGACGTAAAGCTGGCTGAGCTGGATGTGCGAAAAAATCCTTTGCTGGCCGCTATTGTCGCCAAGCAAAACGATCTGGCTCTCTCAGCGGCGCGCGACCGCCTGGCTCAGGTTGAGCAAAATCAGGCCAATCGGCAGAGTACGGGTGAAGCCGGCATCGCCATGCAGGAAGCCGGACGCGCCAAGGCTGAAGCCCAGGCAGCTACGGCGCGCCGCAACATCGAAGCCATGACTCTGCGCGCCCACCGCGCAGGTTACGTCTCGGTCAAGCAGAATTCATCGGGCAACTTTTTCTTCTTTGGAATGACCTTGCCTTTGTATCAGGCAGGCGATGCCGTCCGTCCCGGAATGGCGGTGGCGGAAATCCCCGACTTGAAAAATTGGGAGCTCGCCGCAAATATCAGCGAGCTCGATCGCGGGCATATCGCCCCCAATGACAAGGTGGCAATCACCATCATCGCGGTGCCTGACCGCGAGTTCCACGGTCACATCAAGGAGCTCGGTGGCACCACCGGCGCGTTTTGGGATCGCCACTTTGAGTGCAAGATCGCGCTCGACGATCCCTCGCCCGAGCTGCGGCCCGGCATGAGCGCGACGCTGGTAGTCTCGACCGATGAGATGCACCAGGTTCTCTGGATACCCTCCCAAGCTCTGTTTGAGAGTGACGGGCGCACTTTCGTCTACGCCCGCTCGGGACGAACCTTCACGCCCAAAGATGTGAAGCTGTTGCGGCGAAATGAAACGCGCGCGGTGATCTCGGGGCTGAGTGAAGGACAGACGGTCGCGCTCGCAGATCCTTTGATGATGGCGAAGAAGAAGTCCGCCGAGACAAATCCGTTGAAGGCTGTCGGCAAGTGAGCCAAGGCATCGCGCTCTCCCGATACTGGTCTGATTTTCTCCTCGCCGCCCAGAACCTGTGGAACCAGAAGACTCGAACCACCCTGACTGCCTTGGGAATCATCTTCGGGGTTGGTGCTGTCATCGGGATGCTGGCGATTGGCGCGGGCGCAAAAGAGGAGTCTCTGCGCTTTATCGAACAGCTCGGCGTGCGCAATCTGCTGGTCGAATCGCGGCCCGCTTCGAGCGATCAGGAATTGCAGCAGCGCCGTCGTTCTTCTCCCGGCTTAACTGAGCGTGACGTGCGCATTCTTGCCGCCAACGTAGACGCGGTAGAAATGATTTCAGCCCGCAAGAGCATGCATCCGGCGCGAGTTCTTCCCAAGCCGGCTTTGGATCTCCCTGAGCTCTACGGCGTTCGGCCGTCCTATGCCACTATCCACAACTGGAAGCTCGAAGAGGGCGCTTTCTTCGATAAGAAAAGCGATGACGATAGCGCCGGGGTGTGTGTCCTCGGCGAGAGTGCCAAGGTGGCGCTTCTCGGATATGCTCCCGCCGTTGGCAAGTACGTCAAGGTTAACGATACCTGGCTGCGAGTCATTGGAGTGCTTCAGCCCCAGGTGGCTTCCTCAGGAGGCGCTCCGGCGCAAGATCCCAACCAGGTCATTTATATCCCGCTCAACACGTTTCAATACCGGTTTTGGGATATGGGCGGATCGTTCAAAGACGAGCTCGATGGCGTCGATATTAGCTTGAAACCCGGCGAGGACAGCATTACTGCTTCTAAAGTCGTGGGCGCCATATTGAACTCGACACATCACAACACCGCGGATTTCACGGTCACCATTCCTGCTGAGCTGCTTGCCGAACAGCAGCGCTCGCAGTCCATTTTTACTTACGTGATGGTCGCCATAGCGGCGATTTCACTGCTGGTAGGCGGAATCGGAATCATGAACATCGTTCTGGCCACGGTTCTCGAGCGCACCAGAGAGATCGGCGTACGCCGCGCAACGGGTGCTCGTCGCGGCGACATCGTCCGGCAATTTCTGCTTGAGTCCGTTCTCATCTCTATCGGCGGCGGAGTCGTAGGCATTGCGTTCGGCTACTTTCTGTCCTGGTTGATCGCCGCCGCAGCCGAGTGGAAAACTATTGTGACGCCATCCTCCATCGTGATCGCCTTCGGCGTTTCGGTCGCGGTGGGCCTGATTTTCGGCATCTATCCGGCTCGTAAAGCGTCACGCGTCGATCCCATTGAGGCCTTGCGCTATGAGTAGGATCGTCGTCTGCCTTCTGATATTGGCCCAGATCCTTCCCGCCGCCGACGTTTTCAGCGATTACATCAGACATCGCTTCAATTCTGAGAGCGTACAAGTCAAAGACATTCAAGGACTCTCGGAACGAGTCAAAGACGGCAAACTGCATCTCCGGTTGAAAGATTTCCTCGAGTTGGCGTTGAAAAACTCGACGGACATTCAATTGACGCGGCTCGATGTCTACACGGCCGCTGACCAGATCACCAGCGCTAAAGCGCCTTTCGATCCAACACTTGGACTCGGGTATAACACGTTGCGATCCGTGACGCCGCTGTTTTTTCAGACCGGCGGAACCGGAAGTTCTGTCACAGACACCGGCTCGACACAGAGTTCGAGCACTCAGGGAAGCCAGAGCACTCAGACCGGGTCCATAAACACTCAGGTCACCCTGCCTCAGACCATTAACAGCCTGTCCCAGAACTCGTCCATCACTTACAACCAGCTTTTGCCCACGGGCCAGACGATTAACACAAGTTTTTCGGTTAATCGGAGTTCAGGGGATGGGTTTGCCTACCCGACACTTTTC
>JBAUUG010000646.1:0-2070 GCA_049582585.1 Bryobacteraceae bacterium
TTTCGGGATTGCATCGATACAGGATGTGGTGGACTCGTCTGTGTCCAAGCCGCGCATCACATTGATCCTCTTGGGGCTGTTCAGCGGTCTGGCGCTTGTCTTGGCGGCTATCGGAATCTACGGCGTGATTTCATACTCTGTCGGACAGCGGGAGAAAGAACTCGGCATTCGCATCGCGCTCGGAGCAAAACGTGGCGATGTATTGCAGCTGGTACTGGCAGAGGGCGGGAAGATCGCCCTTGGGGGAATTGTTGCCGGCATTGCAGGGGCGGTCGCGCTCACTCAATTGATGGCGAGGCTGCTCTACTCGGTAAGCGCGTTTGATCCGGTGATCTTCTCTGCGGCAGCCTTGGGGCTCGCCTCTATCGCAATGGCTGCATGCTATATTCCAGCCCGGCGAAGTGTGAGGGTGGACCCGCTGATCGCTTTGCGGCAAGAGTAAAGACACGTCCAAACTGCTGGGTTCCGATTTAGATGCCCAGTAGCTGGTGCGGATGCTTAATCACGGAATCGAAACAGCGACTCGCCGCTCGTCGACCTGAGAATTGTCCCTCCGGGTGCTGACCAGCCGAAGCGGAATATCTACTAAGCTTAAACATCAGGAATATACTGACTTGCACATGGAATCAGGTACTCCGGATTATGCCCGGTTCATGCAAGGCGATCTAATCGCTGGCCGGTATCGTATCGAGGAAGAGATCGGACGCGGTGGTATGGGCGTAGTCTTTCGTGCTCTTGACACGCTCCTCAGCCGTTGCGTCGCGCTCAAAATGCTGCTGCCAGAAGCTATCCATGACGCCACTTTGCAGCGCCGGTTGGCATCGGAGGCGCGGACTGCGTCGCACCTAAGTCATCCAGGCATCGCCACTGTGTTTGACTTCGTAGAGGCAGTAGACGCAAGCTTCATTGTGTACGAGTTAGTGGCCGGCCAGACACTTCGCCGCGAGTTGACAATAGGCCGCTTCAGCACGGAGGAACTCTCGGATGCGGGCATCCAGCTCGCGGATGCGCTTGCCGCGGCCCACCAACAGGGTGTGATTCATCGAGATCTAAAGCCCGAGAACATCATGGTGGTTCCCGGCGAAGACTGCCGAAGGAGAATGAAAATCCTCGATTTTGGTCTGGCCAAGCACCTTGCTCTACCGTCCATCGAAAGTGAGAACCCAAACGGATCCACGACTATTTCGGCCCATACAACTTCTGGGTTTGTTGCGGGGACGATCGCGTACATGGCCCCCGAACAACTGGAGGCCGGGCAGATCGATGCACGCACTGACATCTACGCCCTCGGCTTGATCCTCTATGAAATGGCTACCGGACACCATCCTTTCCGAGGCAAGAGCGTGTCCTCGACAATCGCGAACATCCTGACGCAAACCCCAGCGCCGATTAACCAACACCCTTGCAGGGCATCCAAGGAAGTCAACCGAATCATTCAAAAATGTCTGAGCAAGCATGCCACCGAACGCTATCAATCCGCAAAGGAGGTGGTCATCGATTTAAGAGATTTCCGCGCCGATCCCATTCATTCTGAGGCCACACAGGACAAACCGCACGGCATTCTGCGGAAGTTACTCGGCCCGACTGGGTCACGGCCTTATCTGTTCTGGAAGTTTCTGCACGTCAACGCATGTATAAGGTGCGCGCTTCTCGTGTATTTAGCGTGGCGGTTCAGAAATGCGACAACTGGAAGATGGAGTCTGATACTGCTCCTTCTCGTAACAGCGTGCTGTATGGTCCAGACCATCATCGCGGCTGCGCTTTTGTTCGCGGGCGAGATCGACCGGCAAAACCTCCGCAAGCACGCGCAAGCGGCGGCTCCGTGGCTTCGCATGCTGGGCCTTGTAAACGGGCTGTTCGCATTCGTCATGGCGGCACTCATGGCCGAATCGCACACGGTCCTGGCTCTGTTCCTTATGGTTCTCGGCCTTGCAATCGCATTTACAGCCATCGTGTTGAAGCCTGCCATGGACCGAACGGCCATACCGGCAGACTCATAAGAAGCGCGGACGTTAGTACTCGCTCAAATCCACAACGGATCCAGGGTCCAGGCGTATCGCGGAATGACGG
>JBAUUG010000647.1:0-15262 GCA_049582585.1 Bryobacteraceae bacterium
CCTGTAATCGTGATCGTGACCGCTTACGACCAGTACGCTATCCGGGCGTTCGAAGCGGGCGCTATTGATTACCTGTTGAAGCCCGTAAGCCAGGCACGTCTGACGCACACGTTGGAACGCGTCAGAACACTGGCCAAGAACCCTCTCCAAATCGCAGAGCGGATTTCGCAACTGCAAGCTGTTGGATCGGGCTCGCCCGCTGGGAGCAGGGTGCGGAAGGTGGTGGGAAAGCTCGGGGAAGAATATTTCCTGCTGGACATTCAGGAGGTGCTCGCGTTCCAGGCTGAAGGAGACCTGACCTGGATTGTCACCGGCAAGCAGCGCTATCTTGCACCGCAAAATCTGAAGGCCATTGAAGACCGGCTTCAGAACACGATGTTCCGGCGCATCCACAGGAATGCGCTGGTCAATGTGAATCAAATCCGAAAGATGAGCATGCTTTCCAGTCAACGCTGGCTTGTGACGCTGACAAACGGTCAGGAGCTCGTAGTGAGCAAGCGGCAAGGAAAGCAGGTCCGGCCGTTCTTGAGCTGGTGACCCCGCTAAAAATGGAATCCGATGGTTGCGGTCACGGCGCGGGGCGTAACGTAGTGCGTTCCGCTGAACGTCGAAAGGAAGTTGTAGAGCGCCTCGTTATTGGTCAGATTGATCACTTCCAGGCGCGCGCTCCACTTGTATCTATCGGCATGAAAAATGTTGTCATGTCCCACGGCGATGTCAAACAAGTTACGCGGCTGGATGCGCTGCGGGTTATGGTCGTCGTTCTCGGTTCCGGGCTCGGGCACTTTGACGTAGATGGATTTGAGCCCCGCCGCATCGCAGGTGGCAAGCGCAGCCCCAAGCGGATTTGGCGCAGCAAGCTTCCCATCACAAGTGAAGCCGGCCTGAAACTCCTGATCGGCGGTGAGAGGCGCTCCGTTGACCGTGTTCACCAGAGCCACTTCGCCGGCCGGGATATTTGCCCCTCCGCCTTCTGAAATGGGCGTCGAAGAGAAGCAGGTCGCGGTTAGCGCAACGCACGGCGTCGCCCCGGCTACGAGCCCGCTGTCATATCTCCAGTTAAACCCCAGCCATGGCCCACGCTGCCAAGGCTGGTATTGAACGTGCGTAGTTTGGTTAAACACCTCGTCATGATCGATGCGGAAGACGCCGCTCACCGGCGGGATGATGGGGACTCCGGCGACCTGCGGCGCGAAGAAGCGGGCGGCAACGCCCGACATATTCACGAAACCCGTAAGCCCGTGAAAATTCGGCAGGCTGGCGCGAATTGCATATCCGGGGATCTTCGAGCTCTGCCATTCAATCGGAAAGGTGATGGGCGTGCTCCCGACGACGCCGAAATCAAAGCCGCTGTGCGTGTACTTCCAAATGTATTCCGCATTGATCACGAGGTAACGGCCGAAGGCTTGTTGGAGACCGGCGTGAAATTCATTTCGCCAGCCCGGATTGATCGCCCCCAGGCTGCAGGTCACGCCGGGCGGCGGTATTAGAACCGCTAGGAATGGATACTGGCATCCCTCGCTTCCGATCACCAGATTTTCATTGAACGGAGTTTCCAATGTTCGCGCGTATGAAATTTGCAGCACGGTGCTGGTGGGCCTAAAGTGGTACGCGATACCGAGGCGCGGCTCCGCCTGGCGGGCAACGGCAAGGCCATTATAAAGATCGCCGCGGATTCCGAGATTGAAGGTCCAACTCCCTTTGGTAATCGTGTCCTGAACATAGAGCGCGAGTTCCTTGATATCCGTGTGACCGTGAAACAAGTATGGGCTGCCTCCCTCCGTCAGATCGTATGGCGCTAGAATCGCGCACGGAGTGCCGGGGATAGCGCTGCCGTTCGCCGCCTGGCAGTTGAATGAAGGGACAACTCCCGGATCGACGATGCCGATGCTGTCACCTTCCGTGAGGAATGTGTGTTCATACTGTGCCCCCACCTTCAGATTGTGAATTCCTTTCACGTAAGACACGTTGGACCTAACCCCCACGTTGAGCAGCCTCCGTGACTGACTGATGCTTTCGCCCAGAAGGTCCGGAGAAAAATCGTCAAAAGGATCCCCGCTCGGGTAGTAATTATATTGGTCTTGCCGCCAGAAGGCGCCGAACGTAAGGACCGCCGAGGGGCTGAGCAGGTGCGTCCAGCTTGGCGCGATATTAAAGGTCTTAATTTGCGAGCGCTGATCTGAGGCGCCCAGCGGGTCGCCGGTCACAGGGTTGACCAGACCGGGATGATACTCCTGGTCGAAAGAATTGGGAGTTTGGAACCAGGAACGGGTGTATTCCAAATTCAGGTGAACCGAATCCGCGGTGGAAAACTGATAATCGATTCTGTCGAAGAGATTTTCCTCATTCCCCTTGTCGTGCATGACGGTAAACTCGGGCGGATCGAGGAAACGGCCGGTGTTGAGCCCGCTCACGGTGATAAAGTTGCCCCAGCTCTGACCGCCGTACGCCAGGTCGAAATCCTCAGTTGATGTGCCGAAGGTTCCGTAGGAGGCCGTCAGATCGCCGTGAGGCGTAGTAACGCCTTGACCTGAGCGCGTGGTCACGTTGATCACTAAGCTCGTCTTGTCTCCGAATTCGGCCGGAGGAGCGCCCTCAATTACTTCCATGGACTGAACTGCATCGACAGGAAGCTGATTCGAGAAGACTTTGCTTTGCTGGTCGGTAATGTTCTGGCCATCGACAGAAAATGAGTTTTGCGCGTGATCGCCGAGCCCATGGAACAGACCGTTCGAATCCGCGGCGACACCGGGCGAGGCGAGTGTCACCAGCGAGCTCAACGATGAAGACGCGCTCTCGAGCGGAAGCTTATCGAAGAGAGCTCGATCCACGTCAGTGTGGGTAACGGGGTCGTTTTCGATCAGATCCTGGCCCTCAGTCACAGTCACGGTGATCTTCGCCGTCCCGATTTTCAGATCCATTTTCACGTCAACCGGAACGGGAGACCGAACGTCCACATCCTGCTGTCCCGTCCCAAACCCTGGGGCGGCGACAGTCAGATGATAGTTGTTGAAAGGAATGTTGGGGAACGCAAAATTTCCGCGGCTGTCGGTCTGTGCGGTTCGACTGTATTGCGAGACCGGGTTTTGAATCTCGACGGTGGCGTTTGCGATAGCAGCGCTTGAGGGATCCACAACCACGCCGTGAATGGTTCCCGAGTTGCCGCTGGTAGACTGCGCGTTACACAACGCGCCGAATCCGAGCGGTAGGACAAGGCACACACTGATCGCCGAAGCGAGTTTGCTCATGCTTGAATTGTCGAGGTGATATTCGAGGAACCGCAGGGCAATTCCACGGGCGGATGAGTCTTGCCGATGAGCGGGCTGGTTCCGGCGATCAGCGGTCGGGCGAAAAGACAGACCACGAACCGATGGTCTGCCTTGCTCAGGCAGGCCTTTAGAAAGCCTGCTTGTTCTCCTCCACTTTGATCGGGTGAGCCTTTGCCCAATCGTCGTGGCGAACACCCGTTACCTGCCAGGAGATCTTCATCGCGGGCTTGCCACCGGCGATTGCGAACTGGCCATTATGGATTTCCTTGGCTACGTACACCGGCGCGAAACCGCCGATGCAAGTGAGTTGATAGCGGAAATCCTTGTTCAACGCCTCGAACCAATCGGGCAGCTTCACGACTGCTTTCCCTTTCGAATCCAAGACCACATTCCCGGTGTACAGGTTCATCATCTCCGAGGATTCTATGGAAGCGTGATTCAAGTTCTTATGCGCCGGGTCGATCGGGTCGTCAATCTTGAAGCTTTTGGATCCCGCATAAACCGTTCCGCTAACGTGGACGTCACCTTTCACGTCCAAGGCATAGCTGGAACTCGGGGTTGTTGTATCGATCCCGACTGTGCCGCCGGGAAGGATGTAGAGGCGTCCGTCAGCGACATTGGTCTCCGCGAAGTTGAGGCCGCCGCCCGCCAAATTCAGGTGAAATTTGGTGGTGCCGGGACTCGCGCTGCTGGCGCCTCCGATGAAGCTGATGAACTCCGAGTTTGGGCCGTTCCCTTCGATGGCAAGCGGCCGGTCGGGAGTAGGCGTCCCAATTCCGACCTGCGTGTTGTGAACTACGTTGTTAGAGTCGGTATAGCTGCCGCCCAGCACAAGCGAGTCACTGGCGCCTACCTTCGCGAAGTATCCGATCGCGCCGGCATTCGAATAGTCTCCCGTGGCGTTAGCATCGGTCCCTAAGAATGTATTGCCGCTGCCGGTCACAATAGCGCCGCCCGAATAACTTCCCACCGCAGTGTTTGAGCTGCCAGTAGTGGCGTAGGCTAAAGTATCTAATCCAAGGGCCGTATTGAAGGAACCCGTTGTGAGCTTGTAGAGCGCCGAATCGCCTAGGGCGGAGTTTTCAGAGCCGGTGTTCGCGTGCACCAAGGCAGCTGTGCCCACCGCCGTGTTCGATGTGCCGGTGGTTAGCTCGAAAAGAGTTTCATAACCCATAGCTGTATCGCGGGTTCCGGTTAGTGTGAGATTACCCGCGCCGGCTCCCAAAAAAGCGTTATCAGATCCATAATTTGAGACAAATAGAGAACCGCCCAGATAGATTCCTCCGCTGGTCGAGGATGTCGCGTCAAGATCTAGATTGCCGCTCGTGATGGTCTGGCTGCCGCTGAACGTATTGGGGCCGCTGAGGGTTGCGAAGGCGCTCGCTGAAAGTCCGTCCAGCAGACTTGCATTCAGGTTCGCCACCTGCGTGGTGGAAGCCACTGAAAGCGGCGCCGTACCCGTGGCCACTGTCGAGACGAGCTGGCCGCTCGTGGTGATATTACCCGTGTCCGTCTCACCGCCTGCAAACGTCACCGCCCCATCGAACTTCGCCGTCCCGTTCACTTCCAGCGTCGCGCCCGGTGTCGTGGTGCCTACTCCAACATTTCCGGCAAAATAGTTCTTGTCGCTCGTGCCTCCCTGATACAGGCCAAAGCTGGTTCCAGTGACCGTGAGCGGCGCAATGTACACTCCGTAGCCAGTGGTCGGCTTCCCGCTCGAGTAGTTCGTCACTGACGAGTAAACGCCATAGGCAGTCGTCATCGCGCCCTGCGCCTGGGCGAATAATCCGTAACCGGTGGTCAGATTTCCGGTCGTTTCCACTGTGTTGGCGAAAATCCCGTAAGCTGCATCAGCCGTTCCTCCGCTTTTACTCACTTGCGCCTGGCTGAACAAACCATACAGAGCATCCACGGTCTGATTGGAAGTGGTCCCGGTGGAGGATACAAAGCCCTTCAGCGTGCCCACCCGGTTCGTTGCTCCCCCATCGTTGGCCTGTCCTCGCACCCCTTCGTAAATTCCATAGGATGCTGAAGACGGATTGGCCGTGATGTTGCCACGAATTGCCTGCGCCGTTACGCCGGCCGAACTAGCGTAGGCAGCGGTGGTGGGATAAACATCGAGGTACGCAAACGGAGCGGTCGTAGCCAATCCCACCTTGCCGCTGAGCGCGAACAGCGGCGAGGATTCAATATTGCAGGCCGTGGTGAACAGGGCGATGCTGTTGACGGTTGCCGTCCCATCGCTGGTCACTGAGGAGCATGCCGTGGGCGTGTTTACCGGCGCCGTCAACGCCCGCATCATTCCAGTTTCATTAACCTCCGAGGCTTGGGTTGCCGGGATTTGTGCAGAGGACACAAGCTTGTCGGCGGTGACGTAAGCCGAAGCCGGCTTGCCGCCCAGCGTCTCGGCGTCAACTGCCTTCAATGCGTAAGGCACTGACACCAGCAGGACTCTCGGCTGTGGCTCTCCCGTTTCGCCCTCCAGCTGTGTATCGAGCCATAGAGATTTACCCGAAGTGAACAGATCCAGCGGCAGCCCTTCCGCCGTTTTGCTGCCCAGCAAGACCGTGTAGCGCCCCTGGTCGTCTAAGGCGACGGATTGCGATTCGCTCCAAACCGCCGTACCCTCTTCTTCCTGGTTGAAAAGGCTGAACCTTAGAACTGCCGGCCCGGTTCGCGCGCTTCCCGCCAAAGTCTTAATCGTGCCACTGAAGTTAATAAGCCTCGGCACGATTGCCTGCCCTGAAGTCTGCTGTGCTTGGCCGGGAATCCCAGTCACTAGTGCAAGGCTGCAGCTCGTGTAAAGAACAAGAGTTCGAAATCGCATGGGATCTCCGTAGGGTAATGCATATCTTGTCACAAGATCTTCTCGAAGCGGGTTCAAGAAAGTACTTGCAGTTTGCAAAACTCAGGAACCTTATTCTGGAAGCATGATCGTCTTTGTTACAGGTGCTACGGCCGGATTCGGGCAAGCCGTCGCGAGAAGCTTCGCAAAAGATGGCGCGAAGGTCATCGGGACTGGCCGCCGGCGGGAACGCCTGGACGAGCTGCAGAACGAGATCGGAGAAGATTTCCTGGCGCTGACCTTTGATGTCGGGCGGCGCGATGAGGTAGAGAGAGCCGTATCGAATCTGCCTCCTGAGTTTGCCTCAGTCGACGTTCTGGTGAACAACGCGGGAGGCGCCATCGGCCTTGATCCGGCGCAGAAGGCAGATCTGGACGATTGGGACGCGATGATCGACAGCAATGTCAGAGGGTTGGTCTACTGCACGCGGCTTCTGCTGCCGGGGATGGTGGAGCGAAATCGCGGGCACATCATTAATCTCGGATCGACTGCGGCTGAGTGGCCTTATCCCGGCGGAAACGTCTATGGAGCGGCCAAGGCCTTCGTTCACCAATTCAGCAATAATCTGCGCGCTGATCTGTTAGGGACAGCCGTGCGCGTGACGGATGTCCAACCTGGTCTCGCCGGAGGAACGGAATTTTCGCAGGTTCGGTTCAAAGGCGATAAGGAAAAAGCAGAAGCGGTTTACCAGGGACTCCAGCCGCTTACGCCGAAAGATGTCGCTGATGCGATCCACTGGGTGGCCACGCGACCGGCGCATGTGAACGTGAACTCGATTCAAATTATGCCGGTCTGCCAGGCTTTTGCGCCGTTGGCTGTCAAGAGAAACGTGCCTCTGGGGTAAGCGCGGCTCGGTCCGCCCGGCTTTCTTGCCCATCCTGAGCTGACGCGCAAGTTCCCGCGCCAGCCTCGTCCGGGAGCTATGGCTTGCTGGATCAGATCGCCGCACTCGAATGGATTCAGAGAAACATTCCAGCCTTTGGCGGCGATCGGCGCACCGACGAAGTTCTCGAAGCCGGGAGTTGAACCGATTTGTGAGGAGCTAAGCGCGTCTCTCAGTCGTAATCCGGCATGGGTTCCCGAAATATAGAATCTAAAATATCCCTGTGGCACTGCCACTTGGGGTTTGTGGTACTCTGTGGCCGTACCACACGAGATACAGATGGGCCAATCCAAACTCGATCTCTTGCAAGGGACGCTCGATGTGATGGTTCTGCAGACGCTCGAAGTTTTGGGCCCGCTGCACGGGTATGGCATCGCGCGCCGCATTGAACAGGTAAGCGGGAATGAAGTGTTACTGAATCAGGGAACGATTTACGCGTCGCTGGTGCGATTGCAGCAGCGCGGCTGGATCGCGGCCAAGTGGGGCACTTCGGACAACAACCGCAAAGCCAAGTTCTACTCCATCACAAAAGCCGGCAAGAAACAGTTGGCACAGGACACTGCCTATTGGCAACGGCTCTCAGGAGTCATGGGGCGGGTCCTCGCTATGCATGGCGAAGGAGGTGAACGGTGACGCATTCGCTGCGGGAAGCCTTCAACCGAATCCGCTCTCTCTTCCGCAAAGACCCACTTGATCGGGAACTCAACCAGGAGATGGTGTCACATCTGGAAATGGCCGTCGAAGAAAACATCGGGCGCGGTATGTCTGCGGAAGAAGCCCGGCGACAGGCGCTTGTACGATTTGGCGGGATGCAGCAATCTCTTGAACTGCACCGCGAAGCACGCGGATTGCCTTGGCTCGACGTCTTGACGCAGGACTTACGTTTCACCTTCCGCACATTGAAGCGCGATTACGGCTTCACAACGATTGCCGTGCTGATTCTCGCACTCGGCATAGCCGCCAATATCACGGTGTTTAGCGTGGTGAATACGATTTTGCTGCGGCCGCTGCCATTTTCCGATTCGCAAGACCTTGTGCGAATCGTGGAAAAGAATGTCGAATTCGGCGAATCCGGCCGAACGTATACTGCCGATGCGACTGAAGACTTCCAACAACAGAACCACTCTTTTCAGTCCGTCAGCGGCTACTTCGCGTTCAGTGCACCGGATAATTTCAAGCTCATGGGAAATAGCCAGCCGGTTCCCGTCACGGGCATGCTTATCGCCGAAGGATTCTTTCAAACGCTAGGTGTAGAGCCGTCGCAGGGACGCCTTTTCAAGTCTCAGGAGTTTGTGAAACACGCTCAACCCGTGGCGTTACTAACGCATTCGTTTTGGGAACGCCAGTTTGGGGGCGATCGCGGCATCGTGGGACGGGCAATTGACCTGAGTAATACCTCGGTGACGGTTATCGGAGTGTTACCGAACACGTTCGATTTTGGCTCGGTCTTCTCGCCGGGAGCCAAGGTCGATCTCTTTACGCCATACATCATGGATGATTTCCGCGATGACGGAAATGACCTGGCATTGGTCGGCCGCTTAAAGAAAGGAGTAACTTTAGCTCGAGCGCAGAGCGAGGCCGATCAACTGTTTCCGCAACTCCTTTTCGAGCATAAGCACCCTGAATATGGAAAGGGCTACACAGGCCAACTGACCCGATTAAAAGACTACGTCAGCGGCAAGCTGCGGCGATCGCTGATCGTGTTGTGGTGTGCGGTTGGGCTCATTCTGCTGATTGTCTGCGTGAATCTGTCAAATTTGCTGCTGGCCAGGTTGGCGGCGCGCAGCAAGGAATTCGGAATGCGCAGCGCCTTGGGGGCGAGGCGCGGGCGGATTGTGCGTCAACTGCTCACCGAAAGCATGGTGGTGGCAACTGCGGGAGCTGCATTCGGGTTAGGACTCGCGTATTTCACAATCCGGTATCTCGCTCATCAGGGATCGATTGCCCTGCCGCTGCTCAGCATGGTGCGCGTGGACGGAACGGTACTGGGATGGACGCTGTTGCTCGCAATAGGCGCAGCAGTTCTCTTTGGACCAGCGCCGGGACTGCGCATGTCGGGCACCAATCTGCAGGAGCTACTGAAAGATAGTGGAGGACATGGAGCCAGTGAGGGCAGAAAACATGGCCGCTTGCGCTCGATGCTGGTCGTAACGGAAATTGCGCTGGCTTGCGTTCTACTGGTCGGCGCGGGGTTGCTACTGCGTAGCTTTCTCCGCGTTCTGGACGTTGACTTGGGCTTTGAGCCAAGCCGTGCAGCCGCTATCAGCCTTGATTTTAACGATGGTGAAAAGGCGGCTGTCCGCGCAGCGAAATGGCAGGAAATTGTCGAGCGCACTTCGCTAATCCCGGGTATCGAAGCCGCCGGCATATCCGACAACCTTCCGATGAGCCGCAACCGGGGTTGGGGGATTGCGCCAAAAGGCAAGCAGAAGACGACCGCGCAGGATTTCATTCCAGTCTTTGTCTACATTGTGTCGCCAGGTTACCTGAAGGCAATGGGAATGCGTCTGCTCCAAGGCCGCGACATCAGTTGGCACGACCTCGTCGAAAACAGGAACGTAGTCATCATTAATGAGACCGTGGCGCGAAGACTCTGGCCCGGACAGAGTCCCATCGGCCGCATAGCCGTTGCGGGAGGAGCAGAGGCGCAGGTGATCGGCGTCATTGCCGATGTTCGCGAAAGCAGTGCCGAAGCCCATGGAGGAGCGCAGATGTACCTGCCCGCGACGAAACAGTTTGGGCCGGAGGGCGCGTTCCTGGTGCTGCGTTCGAAGCTGCCTGCCGCCGCGCTGGCAAGTAGTGTGATGATCACATTACGGCGGATCAATCCCGGACAACCAGCGACAGAATTCAAATCCATTCAGGGGTTGGTGGATCACGCCACGTCTCCAAGACGCTTCTTTGTTCTGCTGGTCGGAATCTTTGCAGGCCTCGGATTACTTTTGGCTTCGCTGGGGATTTATGGCGTTATCTCTTACTCCGTTACGCGCCAGAGACCGGAGATCGGCGTACGGATGGCTCTCGGCGCCACGGAAACCCGTGTGCAGCTCGATGTGATCCGGAGGACCATGCGACTCGCGCTGGTTGGCATTTCTATCGGGGTTGTCGCATCGTTGGCGGTCTCGCGCCTGATCGCTTCTCTTCTGTTTCGGACTGCTCCCAGTGATCCGCTTACCTTTCTCGGCATGGTCGTTCTGCTTGGAACTGTTGCGCTGCTGGCAGGATATCTCCCTGCAAGAAGAGCTTCAAAAGTCGATCCAATGATCGCGCTGCGGTCAAACTGAGAACCGGACGGCCGGCTTACAAACCTGCGGGCGCGAGTTTCGGCCCCCATCACGACGCTTCTTCGATATCACTCGGAGCCGGAAGCAATTCTGCATCTTGCTACAAAAGCGGCGTCATCCCCGCCGCAAGGACACAGCGAAATAGCTAAATCAAAAGCCGCGCTGAGGACGGTATCCGGGCCGGGCGCGGATCTTATACTTTTGCATCGCATCCGACGTCAGCTCGATCTTGATCCTGCGGAAACCTTCGTTGGGATTTGGCTGCGGATAGTAAGTGATGGTGTAGCTGTTACCGAGATCTTCGCGGATGGATTCGAACGCCTCCACCTGCTTCTGCCAGGTTTTGGCGAAGTAGCTCTTCCCTCCGGTGTTGGTCGAGATGCGCTTAAAAATAGTGCTCGAGATCGGATCTTTATTTACCTCGCTGGTGGAGATGACATAGATGGGAATGCCTTCATCCTCCGCGACCGCGCGAACATCGTCGGGGGCCACCATGCTGGCGTTATCGGGGCCGTTTGAGAATACGATGACCACTTTGCGCCCGGGCGCCCTCGCCGCGTCGCGCAAGGTAAGGAGTAAGCAATTGTAAAGGGCGGAATCATCGCCTGCAACGGCTTTACGCAGACCGCCGATCGCAGCCGTGCGGTCGCGATTCAACATCACAGCGCGATTCAGATTTCGGCTATAGGTGTAAACGGCGATGGAATCGGCGCGGTCGAGCCCTCGAATGAAGTCCGCAATGGCGTCCGAAGCGTACACAAAACCGCGATACATGTAGTTACTGGTATCGAAGAGCACAAACACATTCGTGCCGGCCGAGCTGGACCGGAGATCGACAACCTCGGGTCCAGGGACGCCCCCTGGGCCTGAAGCAACGCTCGCGCCGTGCAACGGCCTCGTCTCGCCGTTCTCGAGCACTTGAAGAGGAGCGTGATTGCCTTCAGCGAACGTGGCCATCTTCTGAGCGATCTCATCTTCGTAGACCTTGAAATCCCTCGGCCGAAGCCCGTTGACGTACTTCCCCTTCTGATCGGTTACGGTGAAGCCGAGAACGACCATGTCCACTTTCACATGGAACGTGGCCTCCTGGTCCTGTGCATGCAGCCAGAGACCGGCGGTAATCGCGACGATCGCGGCCGCGCCCGATATACGCAGAAATGTCCTCACATGTCCTTCCTAATTCTCAGAGAGACGGGCAACCCTGCTTTGCCCCGCGTGCTGCCTTACGGCATCCGCCGTGGCGTGCAGTGAGCGAAGCAAGGCCGGCCAATCTTCCAGATGTGTTGCGAATATGTTCTCTATTGTCGAACGGTTCCACTCGGGGACATAGGCATCCAACTGGTCGACAGGCACTCCGGTCTCTTCAGCCAGCGCCGCGTAGTAAAGATTGTTCGATTCCCAGCTCTCCGCGAGAATGCGGCTCGAGTAGCCCATCAGAGCGGGGAACAGGCGCAGATACAGAAGACCCGGTTGATACGAATGCGTGAGCGTGGGCTTCGGCGTGCCGAAGGACCTCGCGATAGCCTCAGGACTCAATTCCGGAAGATTTTGCGCGCTCATCGCGGCAATCTCGGTTGAGGCCATGTCGAGTGAAAGGCCCTTCAACGCCGGATCTTCCGCGATCGCGTAAAGAATCGAGGGAGGAATCTCTGCCGCTGTTCCGGCAAAGTCTCCGGCACGCAATTGCCGGCGAACCGATTCCACCTTCGCCGGGGTCGCGAATCGTTGATAAGAATTGAGAACGGCGGGTTCAAGGGAGGGATCCAGAGCCGCAGCGGCAAACAACGTGCGGCCGCGCTGAATGTGAAGTGAAACCCACCGAAGCTGTTCAGGTGTTACGTTCCTCCATTTGTTTATGGTTACGTCCACGATCAATTGTGGAACCAAATCCGCCCAGATGAGAGCCTGCTCGCGTTTGGGCGTAAGGAAATTTTGTTCGGCGCCGGCGATAGCATACGGCAGAGAAACTAAAGATCCCATCAGGCGCCCACCGGCGCTTTCGGGCCAGCCGCTTCCCGCGACGTCGGTTTGCCGCCACTCGAGCGGCGAACCCTCCGGACCGATAAAATCGTGGGCGCGAACGAACACCGGGTTGGTAATAAGGAGTTCAGCGCCTACGGGAGCGTAGTAAGAATAAAGCAGACCGACGAGGGAATCGCGCAGGAATGGCGCGAGGACGGCGCGAGCGTCTTTCTTTTCAGGGTCCTTAAGCAGGGTATCGAGATTGAGCTTACGCTCCTGCTCCAAGTGCCGCTCACTCCAGTAGCCCATCGCGAAAGAGTTCCTTTCCTCTGACGAGAGCGAAACACGTAGCGGCTGCGTCTCCTGCAAGCGGCTGATTTGCTCATTCAGGGTCTTGAGGGTCTTGGGATCCAGATTGCCCTTTCCGCTTCGATCGGCAACCGTGAAGAGGCTGTCGAGGGGAATAAGACGCTGGGCATCAAACACACGCAGGAAATTCTCCGCCGGGCAAGGCGGAGCGGATGGATCGGTATTCCCCAATTTGCCTACCAGGAGCTCAACTAATCGCTCTTGCCGCGGCCCACCCGAGAGGGGTCCATTCGCGGCCAACAGCGTATCCACGCCGGAGCGGCCGGCATCGAAGACCTCGCTCGCTTGCCTGATGTGGTTGAAAGGCGCAATTACCTTGGTGAACGCACTGTCTTCCTGGTCAGGCGAAATCAGGCCTTGCCGGCTGAAGATTTGCCACAACCCGACGAGCGCCTGGAAGGTACCGATCGAATCCGCCTTCAGCAGAGTGTCGTGCAGAGTCGACATGGAGGCGCATGCATCGAGATATTGATCAATCGAAGCTTCGCGTAAATTGGGAGCGTCCGCGAATATCGCGTATTGCGCTCCGTAGGTGCGATATCCACTGACTAGCCGGGCAGCAAGGCGGGCAGAAATCGGATTCAGACGACCGCGATCAACGTCATTGAGCGCCAGGTAAATCTTCAACGGCTCGTTTTCGACAGTCTTCCGGCTGAGGGCGAACAGGGCTTCCAGAAGGTCGTCGCTGGTGCGCCAGCCGGTGGCTGATCGCGTCAGCCGCCCATCGTATTTTCCGTGCGGGTGCCGAATGAATAGAGTTCGCCAGACTTCCAAGTCGCCGGGAACATGAGGCTGCCCGTTAGGATCGATTCGAAGAGAGGTGGTGAGCAGCATCAATTCAGTACTCGAGCGGAAAACCGGACGCGCCGGGCCGGGGCTGGTGATTTTTCCTCGCAGCGCGTCGTAGAAGCGCTTCAACCTATCGGGCTGCGTCAAATACGCTGCCGTGGGGCCCTCGATTCTTGAGAGCGCGTCGAAGTAGCTCGCCATCCAGCCGTCGTCGGTCGCCATCAACTTCTCAAAGAAAGGGCCGGGGTTGCTGGGCGAGACGCCAACCATAGAAGTCCACACTTTTGGCGAACCGGGCACCACGGCCGCGCCATTTCGGATCTGGAACATGCTCCCGAAAAAGTCCAATACGTGCGCATATACCTTGAGTTTTGCGGGGGGCGCCTGCTTGCGCAGGGCTTCTGCAGTAACGCTATCCAAATGCGACAAGCCCAGATACAGCCGGCAGAGCGATGGGTCTGAAATAAATGCATCGATGAAATCGGATTGACCGCTCCGGCCGAGTGCCGCGAGCCAGTAATCCGCGTTGTAGAGAACGGGAACGGGAGTGGGAGCGTACGCAAACTCGAAGCGGTGATTCGCGCGAAGATCCTGTTCGAGCTGCGTTAGGGGGAAAGCCGAATCCACCGTAATGAACGCGCGCGTGGGATTTACCGTTTCCAGAACAATGTCCCCGCCGCAAGATCCGCGCATGCGATAGCCGAGGATTTTGAGCAAATTTCCGGTTTCTTCACTGTCGCAGGTGGGGATGGTAATTTTGCGATCTTTACCCGCCATGGCTTGCAGCTCGCGTGCCTGCCCTATGTAGCGGGTCAGCAGACGCAAATATTCCGTCTGCTGCAGAGCTTCGTTGCCGGATGCCTCATAGCCGTTGGTGACCACGTTACGGGCCAGCGCGGGCAGCAGTTCTTCGGGCGCGAGATCGGAAGCGAGCGCAGCCATTCTGGCGAATGAGGGAAGCGGGCCTGGAATAACCACAGTCGAGAATGTTGCGGGCCCAACGCTCTTAGCAGGCGCGCTTAGATCGTTCCCGCCGGCGGCCCGATACGCGCGCAAATCAGAGGCTAGCTCCGCGTCCTTGCCTTCCATGAAATCGATGAGGACGGCTTGCCGGAGCGCCAACGTCCGCTTCGCTGGATCAGTTTCTATGGCGGCCCACTTTAGATAGGCATCGCGCTCCTCGGGATCGTGGTGGCGATCGAGAAACTCGGCCAAAGCTTCGGCGGTGGAACTGTTGCCCGACGAGCCGGCCTGTTGTTCCAGCAGAGTTCGGGCTCCCGCCAGATCACCCGTGGATTCGCGCTGAAAAACCTGATTTTGCAGATCCGGATTTGAGCTCGCGGCGAGCCGAGCGGCGGTCATCCAGGCTATCAGGCCCATAAGCGCAAGAGAGATCAACATCCTCCGGCGCGCATCCGCTCTCCAAACAATAAGAATCACGGTGTGTTGCCCCCCGACTAGGTTTATTACTCTACCATTTGTTCACCGAAGAGTTGCAAAGAAGTCGCAAGATGTATCATTTTTGAACAACTATGCGTAGACTTTTGTTTCTGCCGCTGCTTTGCTGGGCGCTTGCCGCGCAAGAGAAGCCCAGCTACAAAGTTGCCATCATCGGATTGGTCCATGCTCACGTGTGGGGACATCTGCACACGATTCTGGAAGGGAAAACGGTCACGCTGGCCGGAATTTCGGAACCCAATCCGGAGCTTGTCGACGAAGCCAAAAAAATGGGCGTGGACGATGCCCTCTTCTTTCCCGATTACAGCAAGATGCTGGACCGGACGGCGCCCGATATCGTCTGGGCATTCGTCGAAAACAATCGCCATCTTGAAATCGCGAAGGCATGCGCTCAGCGTCATAT
>JBAUUG010000648.1:0-12268 GCA_049582585.1 Bryobacteraceae bacterium
CTCCGCGCCGGTGCCGTAAGTTTCGAACTGGCCTTCGGCGTTCAAAAGCCCGCCACGCCAGGCGAAGCCAATCACCTTAGCTTCGAAACGATAGCGGGGGGTGTACGAAGCCAGATTGACGGTTCCGTGCGCGCCTATCTGCCCTGCGGGCAAGGTCAATTGAATCGCGCCGAATTGAAGGCTGGCTCCCTGCCATGTGAAGTGAGCGGAAAGCGGGCCGAGGTTGGCGCCATTGACGGAGAACTGTCCGATGCTGAGATCGCCTTCCAGATTGCGTGAAGCGAGCCACGGCGGAATAATCCGGCGAGTCACTCGAAGGCGCGCCAAAAGATCTTGCGCCCGCAGCGTAGGGTCGAGCGCAGCCTCGATTTGGGTGAGATCCGCGGAAGGCAGTTCCAGCCGGATACGCTCCGGGCGTTTCGCGAGCGCATTGTAGCGATAGTTCCCATGTATGACTTGCTGCCCCAAAGTCCCCGAGAAGCGAGTCAGCTCCAGGGTGGAATTGTCAAACGCGACGTGGCCTTCTGAATGCGTGAGGGGAATAGCAATTCCGGGAGGTTTCAAATCGCAATCGGCAAACTGGAATTGGCCCGACCACGTTTCCGGGCTCGCCCCCTCGTGTTGGTAGGTGAGCTGGCCCGTGATGTTCCCGTCTTCGAGCAAAGCGAGCGCTGCCGGGCTACCGAACCACGCATCCGCCGTACTCTTCAACGCATGGACCGGGAACTGGTCGGCGTTGAGCGAGGCGGTGACGTGACGGGTAGATAGATAGTAATCGCCTCCGGCCTGCAACGTTCCACCGGCCGAGGTTTGGATAATCGCGGGCTCGAAATGAACGCGCTCCGCTGAGATGCTCATCTTGACCAATTCCGCGCTGAGCGATGGAAGATTAGGCAGCGTCGCCTCCACGTTATTGATCGCAACCGCGCCGGATAAACCCGTGTTGTTGGAATAACCCACGTCGCCCGCGAGCACGCCCTTCATCGCGAGATTTTCAGGGATGACCAGTCCCATTCGCCTGCTGATGGGCAACAAGTCTTGAATCGGAGCGCTATCCAGGCGCGCGGAGACCGACCAGGTAGGCCGGGTGAGGAAGTCTATGACACGCATTTGAAGCGTCACCGGCGTTGCGTCACCCTTGCGCCACGGCGTTGTTTCCAAATCGAGCGTGTGAGCGAGCAAGTCAACACCGCCTCGATATCGAATTCGCCAATCCTCCCCGCTGGATGGAAGCAAATCCCAGCGATGAACATCTTCGACACGCAATTCACCTGAAATGCGCAGAGCCGTGGCAGGACCTTCAATGCGCGCGTGCGAGCTTACCGTGCCATGTACGCCGATGTCGTGGCCTCGAAAGAGGGTTGCCATTTCACTGAGATTGCTTGGGTCGAGCGTGACATCGGCCTGAAGTTGTTCCCCCGGGCTGAGATACCAGCTTGCGCTGCCTCGCAGATGGCCGAATCCGTTTCCGGCGCGATCGGTTCGGGCAGGCCACCCTGAAAACTGAATGTAGACTTTCCCGGAACGCTCCGGGTAAATGGCGAGATCGGTATCGGCGATATAGAGCGTCGTCTTGCGCGTTCCAAACTTGAAATCGATGCGGGCGCCGGAGACTTCCATCGCGGGAAACAGATTCAGCGGCGCACGGCGCGGCGCGCTGAGACGCTGCACAAGCTCAACCACGTTCCACGTTCCATCGCTTCTTTTTACCAGGTTCAACGATGGATCAATGAGGCGCAAGCTGGAAAAGATCATTCGGCCGGCCAGTAATTTATCGATGCGCAGGCGAGCTTTGAGGGTTGTGACGTGCGCGAAAGGTTCGAGGCCATAGCGTGGATCTTCATCGATGGTCACATCGTCCAGCGAGAATCCCGGCCCCGAGAAAAGCGTAAGATGAACGCTGGTGAAGTGAACCTTGCGGCCAAGCGAAAGATCGAGCGCCTTCTGAATACGTCCGGTCAGGCGACTGGCGCTGATGAGAGGCGCGACAAGGCCAAGAATCAGGATCGCCGACAAGCCTGCAAGGATGGAACGCACAATGAGGCGGCGAGGCCGCGATTTGACGCCGGTTGTCATTGCCGCTTCCATTGAGACTCCTTTATTATCGGGTAAACGGTTATGTTCACGGGCATCGAGCACTTCGCGATCGCATCTCCAAACCCAAAACGGCTTGCCGAATGGTACGTTTCCCATCTGGAATTCGAGATCAGTTTCGAATATGCCGGCAACTACTTCATAGAAGCGAAGAACGGCAATCTGATCGAGATTATTCCTGCCGAAGGCGAGCGGGCCGAGAGCGGAATGCGGACACCCGGAATGAGGCACATAGCGATCAGCGTCGATGATTTCGATGCGGCCTACCAACAGCTAACAACGCAAGGCGTGAAATTTGAGGGCGAGCCGTACATGAATGACGGCAATCGCCTGGTGTTCTTCAAAGATTCGGACGGAAACCTGATTCATCTCATCAAGCGAAAGACGCCGCTGCCGTAAGGGAATATTGCTTGCTGCAGCGAGTCTTTAGGGCGTTCCAATATCCGGACTTCCGGCTCATGTGGCTGGGCGCGTGCACATCCACTATCGGGACCTGGATGCAGATTCTGGCGCAAAGCTGGCTTGTGTACCAGCTTTCGAACTCGTCGATCTATCTGGGCCTCGATGCGTTTTTCGGGCAGATTCCCGTATTCCTGTTCTCACTTTTCGGCGGAGTCTTCGCCGACCGCAAGAGCCGTCAGACGATACTCATCACTTCGCAAGTTATACAGATGACCTGTGCGTTCGTACTCGCCGCGCTGGTGGTAACGGGAGTCGTGCGAGTCTGGCACATCTGGTGCCTTTCGTTCACCGTCGGGCTGGCGCAATCCTTCGGAGGGCCGGCCTATTCGGCTCTGATTCCCACGCTCGTGAAGAGGGAGGATCTTCAAAATGCAATCGCTCTGAATTCTATTCAATTCAACCTTGCGCGAGTGGTGGGTCCCGCCCTGGGAGGAATCGCGCTGGCCAAGTTGAATGCAACCTGGTGCTTTACCTTGAACGGGATTTCATACATCGCCGTCATTCTCTCGCTGCTGATGATTCGTCCGCGCTTCGTGCCGGAAAAGACCGGTGAATCGGTGATCGAGAGCATGCGGAAGGGCATCGGCTTTCTGCGTCAGCGTGAAGGGATGGGGGCCTTAGTTACACTCGCTTTTCTAGCGACGTTCTTGTCATATCCGCTCATCACGTTTTTGCCTGTTATGGCGCGTGATGTCTTTCATGGCAGTTCAAATATATTCACGTTATTCCTATGCCTGTCAGGCGCAGGCTCAATCGCCGGAGCGCTTGTGGTTGCAGCTAGCCAGGCGCATGCCGGTCAAGGCAAGCGATCGTTACTCGTCATGATGGCTCTCGGAGTTCTGATCGCGGCCTTTGGCGCATCCAAAAATCTGATATTGAGCACGGGGCTTGTTTTCGGCGCGGGCGCTGCGCTGATGATCGTATTTGCGCTGAACTCTTCATTGGTTCAGCTGTATGTGAGTGACGCCATGCGAGGGCGAGTGATGAGCGTTTATAACGTGGCTTTTCGTGGAGGCATGCCGCTAGGGAGCGTCATTTGCGGGGTATTGATCAAGCAAAGCTCCGCGCCCAAGATCATGCTCGGCAACGGATTGCTGGTCGTAGTACTTGCCCTGTACTTCCTGCTCGTACAGCGGAAAGTATCGAAACTCTGAGAGCAGACGTTCGTCGTTCCTACAATGGAGGCAGGAATGCGGGAGGGAATTGACTGATGCGCGCACTGGGATTATCGATCATGGTGTGCGCGTGTCTCATTGGAATGGCTGCCGATGCGGGAAACAGCGATTTAGCGAGCGCCCGAGATCGGCAGGATGCGGGAGCGTTGGATAAATTGATCGCGCAGTATCAGAGCGCGGCGCAGGCAAATCCCGCGTCGGCCGAAGGGCAATACCGGCTTGCGCTGGGGTATTCGTACGGGGCAGAAGTGGCGATGGAGGTTCGCGATAAGAGGAAATCTGAAGCGCTGGCGGAAGCCGGCATGGATGCGGCAAAGAAGGCAGTCTCCCAGAATCCATCCAGCGCGGAATATCATCGCCTTCTAGGCGAGCTTTGCGGGCAGGTCATTCCAGCCAATCCGTTCTTCGGAGCAATGAAATACGGACAGTGCGCCCGGGATGAGATAGACAAAGCGATTCAATTGGATAACAAGTTGGCGCTCGCGTACGTGAGCCGGGGAGTGGGAAACTTTTACCTGCCCGCGGCTATGGGTGGAGGAGTGGACTTAGCGCTGAAGGATTTTGAAAAAGCGATTTCACTGAACCCAAATTCTGCGGATGCATACCTTTGGAAGGGCGTCACGCTGCGTAAAGCGAATCGGAACGCAGAGGCCCGGCAAGCGCTCGAGCACGCCATACAACTTGATCCCAACCGCCTCTGGGCGAAAGAGCAGTTGCAGAAGACTCCGGCCCATTAGATGCGGCGAGCGCTTCTCCTGTGCTTAGGGCTGATTGCGTTCACTTGGCTCGAATTCGAATTTTTTCCGGGGCACACCTACTTAGAAGGCGGCAGCCAGCTCTATCTTCCCGTGCTGGAGCGGCTGGACACTCCAGGTTACTTGTCGCGCGACCTAGTAGCCACGCATCCCCACGTTACTTACACCATCTACGATGAACTTACGATATTCCTGCACGAGGCCGGCCGGCTGAACTTTGAGACAGCGGTGAAAGCTCAGCAGGCAGTGTGCCGGGGGGCGGGAATCCTTGGTGTTTTTCTCCTCGTATTATCGGCCGGGCTGAGCGATATCCCGGCGTTTGTTATTGCGGTGTTACTGAATTTGGGCGCGGTTTTGACCGGGCCGGCGGCTGAGTTAGTGGAACATGAACCTGTCCCGCGCGCGTTCGCGTTTGCTTTGGTCATCCTAGCCATGGGATTAATGGCGCGAGAAAAGCCGCTGCTCGGAGGATTGGCGGGCGGCCTCGCCGTCATTTATCATCCGGCCACAGCCGCGCCATTTTGGGTCTTGATGATAGCCGCTTTCGTATTCGATCGGCGTTTGCGGCCGCTCTTGCGTCCCGCCCTGATCATCCTGCTCGTGTTTTGTTTACTGCTGGCCAACCTGACTCAATTGCAGCCTGGAGTCGCGGACCCACAGCCGTTCTTCGGACAACTTTCGCCCCGATTAGCCCAGCTGCAGCAGTATCGGACGAAGTACGTATGGGTGTCACTCTGGGCGGGGAAAGAAATTTGGCACTATTTGGCAATTTGGGTGTCCGGTGTTTGGGCGACGGCGCGGATTTGGAAAACGCTGAACCGGCCGATGCGGTGGTTCCTGGCGGCGCTTCCAGCGTACGGGATTCTGAGTGTGCCGCTGTCGTATGTTTTGTTGGAACGTCTTCGATGGTCGTTAGTCTCGGAAGTGCAGCCCGCGCAGGCGTTGCTGTTCACCGTGGCGCTCGCCTCGGTGGCCTGCGGCGTGGCAGGAATGCGAGCGGCGGCAGCGCGAAGAAACTGGGAAGCCTGTTTGTGGTTCCTGCCGGTATTCGCGCTACCTATCGATGTGGATGTGTTGAACCTTCTCCGACTCGCAGATAGAGTGAACTTCTTGCAAGCGGCGCTATGCGTTGCCCTGGCGTGCGGGCTTGCGTACTTGGTGAGGCGATTTGGCGCAACTAGATGGAAAGCCCTGATTCTGTTGGCGCCCCTCACGGCGATTTTCGTCATCCCGACAATCGGACGCGTTGAACATCAGCGGAAGATTGATGCAACGCCGATTCGCGAGCTGGCCGATTGGGCGGAGCAGAGCACCTGGGGGAGCTCCATGTTCTTGTTTCCCGACGCCGGACGCGAGCTCTATCCGGGAATGTTTCGCGCCGAATCGCGGCGGGCGCTTTGGGTGGACTGGGAAAGCGGAGATCTGGTGGATTACTTTGAATCGGCCGGCGCCGAGTGGTGGAATCGTTGGCGGCAAACCATGGATGGGCCGTATTCCCCCGACCGGCTCCCGAATGCGTTATCTTTTCCCATTGATTATTGCGTGTTGAAGCGGCGAAACCAGCTAGCCGGCATCAAGCCGGTATTTGCCAATTCCGACTTTGTCGTTTACGATGCACGCCATTTGAGAGAAGCCTCAGTGCCGTTGCGCAACGCGAGTCTGACTCCGAAAAGTTAGCTATGCAGATTGATGCCTAACTTCTTCAATTCCTCAGCGTAGTAGCGTTTATGCAAAATCTCGTACTCTTCGCCGCCTTCGGGGATGTCCCGTTTCTGAGTGCGTATCTTCTGCCGCGCGGCGCGATCCACTCGGTCTTCCAATTGCAAGATGTCGGTAATTTCGCGAACCAGAGCGAGCCGGACTTCGTTACGGTCTCCGCGAATCCTGAAATCCCGCGTTTTGCCCATCATCTCGACGAGTTTGCGAGAAAGGTCATTGACCTTGTCGCGCGATAACTTCATCGCGTCACCTGTATCGCGGCCCGACGCGCGGATCACCTTACGCTGCGCCAGCAGCTGGTTCTTGATCTTGCGAAACATTTCCTGATACGAGACATTTTCCCGGCGCATGTACTCGCTGTAGTCATCCAGCAGATCACGAACCTCATCGTTCAACCGATCCTCGATCGAAAGATCGTCTTCGATGAGTTTGGCGATGATCCCAGATGCAACCGTGGGATTCGAAGTTTCAAAAGCAGCGGGACTGAGGCGATTCGTGAGCTGGCGCGACAGATATCCTATAAATTCACGGGCCAATATCATCCGTGGGTTAGTTTAACAACTGAGCGATACGCGGGGGCGCCACTGATCACAGAGCATCAGTTTCCAACGAGGATCTCAACGCGATGATTTACCCGAAACTCCTGCTTATCGCGGTGTTCACTGGAACCTTGAGCATTGCGGCGTGGCAGCGCGATGTGTTTTCCGGCAAAGGAGAGTTTCTTGACAAGCCCGCGCCTCACGCGCTTGCATACTTCACGCGAGATCCATTCCTTCGAGATGACGGAGACGATTTCTGCGCCGATTGTACACCTGGAGGCAAAGCCGCTGTACACGTCCATCATAAATTCAAAACCGAATTGAAGAAAGTGGGCGTCTTGCAAGGCTTCGCAATCTACGATTTGTTCTACTACTTTGATGAGCAGGTCGAGTCTGGAGAAATTGGTTGGAAATCAATTCTGGTATCGGTTTCGCCAGGGCTCTTTCGCGAGATCTATCACCTCCAACCGACACAGGCGCAGATCGGACCTGCGTTCTTTCTAACAGCGGGAACCACTGAGCTTTTGGGTACGCGCGATCTCATCCCCGGAACAGGCAACAATTATTACGAGGACTATTGGTGGTTTGGCTCAGAAGGCCCGATCCGAATCAACATTGAACTCATCGGGGAAGTTTTGAAATCGCTCCTTCCCGTGGGATACGGCGTTTGGAAGGGCGGCGGTTTGGATATGAAATCGCTGACGTTTCAGAGCCCGGTGTGGAAAAATAGCGATGCCAACTGCTGTCCGTCCGGCGGCATTGTCCATCTGAAATTTCGTTTAGATCGCGGTCATTTGATCGTGACTGAAAAGTACTTCGACGCGTTGGCTAAGTCCCCGGAGTAGTGTTACGTAAGCTATTCCGTCGACTGGGGGTTTTCAGGCCAGTTGTGATCTTGTTCCGAACCTCACGTTGCACTCGTGCGGCCAACGTCTGTTTGTGATCGTCGAGGAACCGGCGCGCCTCCTCCGGGTGTTTCTTGGCGAGCTCACGAAGCGCCCATGACAGCGCTTTTATCACCATATCATCGGTGTCGGACGCCAGCCGCTTGCAGATCTCGGTGGTTCGGCGCACGTCGCCTGGCTCGCCACGCCTGCTCAGCGCGACAGTACTGACCAGCGCAGCCCGGCGCCACCAACGATCTTCGCTCTGGGCCCAATCCCGAATAACTGCGTTCGGAAGTTGGCCATCACGCCAAGCTGGCCCAGACAAATAGCACCCGAAGCGGTCCACTGCACTCCAGCTATTGATTCCCCTTCCAAGTTGCAACAGATGACGGGTTGTGAGACAGCTGAACGCGCGTTTGTGATGACTTAGGATTTCATAGCCTACGAAGCGGCAACCAACGCCCGATCGACTGGCCAGCCGCCATGCAATTTGAATTACCAGCTCCGGCTTCGCTTGGGCCAGCAAATGAGAATATTCGCGTCGAAGGGAACGCATGATCGGAGTGGTCCGGCTGGGAAGCTGTCGTAGCCTTGAGGCTATTTCGTCTACGACTTGAACTGCGTCAACAGATTGCATAGTTCAAGATAATGCGCTGGCACTCGGCGATTATTGAGTCGGGCCGGGCTAACCTCGAATCAACAGTTCACAAATGACGTGGAGAAGGCCCTTCCGGCAGGTCACGACTTGCCTCAGAGGCCAACGCGGTAAGCTGTTATCGGATATCGATAAAACCGATGTAGCGGGATGATCTTGTGCAAGGCGCGCGCGGCATTCGATGGCTGGACGACGCTCTCAACGATCTGAGATTCGCGTTTCGCACTCTCCGCAGAACACCCGTATTCGCAGGAACTGTCATTGCGGCCCTGGCGTTCTGTATTGGCGCGAATACCGCGATTTTCTCGGTTGTGGATACGGTGCTGTTTCGTCCTTTGTCCTTTCCGGATCAGGACCGCTTAGTATCAGTGACTGAGGGAGTTCCGAGTCTCGGGTTTCCCACCATACCGTTCTCATGCCCCGACTATCTGTTTGTCGCGGCCCACAACCGATCTTTCGAAGCAACCGGGACGTATCACACCCAGGCTTATGAGATCTCGGGAGTTGGCCGGCCGAAGCGTGTCAATGGAGCACGCATAACAGCTTCGCTGTTCCGGGTATTAGAAGTCGAGCCGCTGCTGGGTCGCCCGTTCACGCAGGCAGAAGACGATACTTCAAAGCAAGTTGCGGTTCTAGGCTACGGCTTTGCGGCCAGCTTATTCGGGTCACCGGCAGGCGCTCTTGGGCACCATTCATCTTGATCGCAAGCCGTATACGGTAATCGGCGTCATGCCGCGCTCATTCTCATTTCCCTTGCGCGGGCTGAGGTTCAACGGAGCTCCGGCCGAGGTCTTCTTTCCTGTTTCCTGGAGCACACAAGACCGCGAGGAGATGCTGAATAACTTTGATTACAGCATGATTGCCCGTTTACGACCGAACGCGACGGTTCCGCAGGCGGGGGCTGAAGCGGCACTCCTGCTCAAAAGGATTGCTGCAACCTATCCGCCTGACCTAAGGCAACTGATCCGCCAGCGGATGCCGAACTTTTCACTCATTTCGCAGGTGGCTGCATTTCGAGAGGACGTTACAGGAGACGTTCGGCGACCGCTCTTGCTCTTGCTGGCCTCAGTTGGCATTCTGCTTCTGATGGGATGCGCCGATGTCGCCAATTTGATGTTTAGCCGCATGCTGGGACGCTAGCGCGAATTTGCGCTCAGAGCCGCTCTGGGCGCGGGAAAGTGGCGTCTCGCTCGCCAGACGATAACAGAAGGACTGGTTCTTTCAATCGTCGGCGGCGCGCTAGGATTTGGTTTGGCATCCGGGGCTTTACCGCTGCTGATCCGTTTCGCCCCAGATAATCTGCCGCGCCTCAGTGAAGTGAATTTGAACTGGCGGATGACGGCATTCGTAGTCATAGTCACCTTAGCAACGCCCCTGCTCTTCTCACTTGCGCCACTGGTGAACACCATGCGCTATGCTGTTGCAAATCAGCTTCACGAGGGGGGACGCACGACGACACAGGGGCAAGCATCGGCGTCTGATCATGTCGGGAGCCGTAGTGGTTCAGTTCAGCCTGGCCTTCGTTCTGCTGACCACCGCCGGACTATTAATGCGGAGCTTCATCAAAGCGACCGAAACCGATCCGGGATTCCGGCCCGAGCATTTGATCAGCGCACGGATCGCTTTGCCTAGCGCCGTTTACAATCAGCCCGCCCAAGTAAGCGGCTTTTTTGATCGTTTGCTCAGTCGGCTGAACACCCTTCCGGGTGTTCAAGAAACCGGTGCGGCATCGGATCTGCCGATGGGATCTACTTCGACCGGTTCCTTTCGGTCGAGGGTCGCGCCGGCGGAACAGGCAAAGTGGATGTAATCTTCTGTCTAGGCGATGCTCTCGAAACGCTTCGATTACCCATCATTCGCGGGCGGCTGCTGCAGCCTGGCGACCAGCTTAGACACCAGCGTGTAGCGGTCATCTCCCAGACGCTAGCTAAACAGGTGTGGCCCCGCGAAGATCCGATCGGAAGGCACATCAAGTTCAGCTTCGATCCGAAGGAGCCGTGGATAACGGTTATCGGTGTCATCAAAGATGTAAAGGACCGACTCACCAGCAATGCTCCGCGCTCCCTGGTGTTCACTACGCGGGAGGACTGGATCACCGAGATGAACGTGCTCGTCCGCACCGCCGGGGATCCACATTCACTGAAAGGAGCAATCCGACATGAGGTGAACCAAATCGATTCAAGCCTTGCAGCAGGAAAGATAGCGACCCTCGATGAGCTCCTGAACGAATCCTTGTCAGCCGAGCGTTTCAGGACTTTACTACTCGCTTCCTTTGCTGTCGCTGCTCTACTGATGGCCATGCTGGGCATTGCTGGATTGCTCACTTACAACACTGCGCAACGCACGCAGGAGTTCGGGGTTCGCATTGCAGTAGGAGCAGATCATGGCGATCTCTTACTGCTGGTCTTAAGGGACGGTTTGCGATTGTCCGCGACAGGTAGTGGCGTCGGACTAGCGGTCTCCGTAGTCGTAACTCACGAACTTTCAGCCTTGCTTTACAATACGAACCCACATGATCTTGGGACCTTTATCGCCGTTCCATTGATCTTGACTCTGGTTGCCCTGGGAGCGACCATGTTTCCCGCCTGGCGCGCCGTGCGTACGAACCCGACGACGGCTCTGAGGGCCGAATAGCGTGGTCCTGATTCAGCTTACTTAAGGCGTGACGAAATTGATCGAGCGTCAGGCGGTGTGCGCCGGTCACCTCAGAACTCGGGGCGAAGCGCCTGCGGCGCACGCGCCCTCCCCGTGCGACGTGCTTTTGGAATATCATGATAGGGATCCCAAAACATCACGACCGCCGCTTTGGCGGAGGTCGCGCAATAAGAGGTTTGCATGCGCTATTTCAACTTTGCACTCGCAGTGATCGCCGCACCGCTTTTCTCCTCGCTGTTACTGGCCGGCAATCCGGCGCCGCCGAATTTCGCCGGTACCTGGCAATTGGATACTGCCAAAAGCCAAAATGCCGAGGGCGAAACCATCACGCTCACAATCCAGAACGCCTCCGGAAAAATGAACTTCGAACGAGTCGTTCGGGACAAAGATGGGAAAGAGGTGAAATCTCAGTTTTCCTGTGAGATCGGAGGCAATTCGTGCGACTTCGACGAAAACGGCCATAAGGCGAAGGTGTCTCTCTGGTACAACGGCCCAGCTCTGCAGATCTTGAAAACCGATGGTCCGAAGGAAGACGCGAGCACACAATTGAGCTTGGAGTTGTCTTCAGACCACAAGATTTTGACAATTCAGCTTGAACACATAGAGCCGATGGACAAAGCACAGACTCTGGTATTCGAGAAAAAGGGTACCTAGGAGGGCGCCCGCCTCTTCACGGACCCTGACGGCGCGCCGATTTGCCTCGTCTTACCCATTTCATAACTGAAAAGACGCTTCCGATCAGACACAAAACAATGAACCCGATCATCGTCCATCGGAAGGGCGCGGAGTTGGCGATGCGTAGGATGGCGCTTCCAAATTTAATTGCGAGCAGGCTCAGAAGCGTAAACCGAACGGCGCGGGAGAGCGCAACAATCCACAAAAGCCGGTACTTTGGATAGCCGAGCGCGCTGTTGACCGCGACAACCATGGTGAATGGAAATGGTGGCGGAGCGAGGCAGCCGACCACGAGGGCTCTTCCCCCTTGCTGCCCTATTTTTCGCTTCAGGTACTCGAATCGTCGCTGGCCGGCCACTTTTTGCACGCCCTCCTCGCCGCCTTTACGCGCAACGAGATCGAGCAGAAACACGCCAAGGGTCGAGCCGCAAACCGCGGAAATTAGATACAGGGGAAACCCTTCGTGGTGTTGCGCAAGCAGTCCTATCACCAAGAGGTCGTTTCCGAATGGAAGAAACAGAAAGGACGAATCCATGATCCCCATGACGAAAGGCCCGAAATAGCCGAGGTGAAAGAGGATCCGTAAGAGATGTTGAAAGAAATTAGACAAGCGGCCGCCGAATGGTCAAATGTATTGATGATAAGTTCTTGG
>JBAUUG010000649.1:0-1752 GCA_049582585.1 Bryobacteraceae bacterium
CCCGAAAACCTGATTGCCGCGCTGGTGCGCAAAGGCGTGAAAGGCTTGCACACCATCAGTAACAACATGGGGATCGACGGTTTCGGTATGGGCCTGATGCTTGAGGCGGGCATAATCGCTTCTCACATCGGCAGCTACGTGGGAGAGAACCGGTTGCTCGAGTCGATGGTGATCGCGGGTCAGTTGACCGTCACCCTGATTCCGCAAGGTACGCTCGCAGAACGGATCCGGGCGGGAGGAGCTGGAATTCCGGGTTTTTACACGCCCACGGGCGTCGGCACCATCGTGGCCGAGGGCAAAGAGATCCGCGAGTTCGATGGCCGCAGCTATCTGTTAGAGCGAGGGCTCACGGCGGACTTCGCGCTCATCAAAGCGCATCGAGGCGATCGGCTTGGCAATCTGGTTTATCGAAAGACCGCTCGCAACTTTAATCCCATGATGGCGACGGCCGGACGGGTGACCATTGCGGAAGTGGAGCATTTGGTGGAACCCGGTGAACTGGATGCTGACGAAGTAATGACGCCGGGAATTTATGTCAAGCGCATCGTAAGAGGCGAACATTATGAAAGGCGAATCGAGCGCAGGACCGTTCGGAAAACGTGACCATGGACAAGCGCGAACATATAGTGAAACGCGCCGCGCGTGAATTACAGAACGGCTTCTACGTCAATCTCGGGATTGGAATGCCGACTCTGGTTGCGAACCACGTGCCTCCCGGTATTGAAGTCATCTTGCAATCCGAAAACGGGATGCTGGGCGTGGGACCTTTCCCGCTGGAAGGATCGGAAGACCCGGACCTGGTCAACGCAGGTAAGGAAACAGTGACGGAGCTGCCCGGAAGCGCTTATGTTTCGAGCGCTGATTCGTTCGCCATGATTCGCGGCGGCCACATTGACCTGAGTATCCTTGGCGCGATGGAAGTGGATGAAGAAGGCAATCTGGCCAACTGGATGGTCCCTGGCAAAGTCGTGAAAGGCATGGGAGGCGCAATGGATCTGGTTGCCGGTGCGCGCCGCGTGATTGTGGCGATGGAGCACTCTACGAAAGCGGGCGCGCCGAAGATCCTGAAGAAATGCTCATTGCCGATCACCGGCCTGCGAGTGGTCGATACCATCATCACCGAGCTGGCGCTGATTCGCATTACAGCGGCAGGCCTGGTCCTCGAAGAAGTTGCGCCGAGCCTCACTGTTGACGAAGTTCAAAAGCTCACCGAGCCCAGATTGATTGTCAGCGAAGGATTGAAGCAGATGGTCTAGGCGCGGTTCATCACCGATTGCTGAAGAGTATGCGCGACCTGAAGGACCAATGGGTCGCTTTCGATTTCCTCGACAGTTTTTGGGAGCGGAATACACCAATTGGGACGTCGATCGTTCATCGCTCCGGGTAAATTGGGGCGCCGTTCCACGGCTAGAGCGTCGTCGAGCGAGGCGAGAATGACTGCCGAAGGAGCTTCAGCGAGCGCTCCGTGGACTTTGATTATCACATCAGGCGCCGCCGCAGAATCGCCTGGCCGAGCGAGTTTTTTCAATCGTGCGCGGTTCTTCTTTAGGGCCGCCTTACTGGCTCGCAATCCGGCTTCTTCTTGTTCGCGCAGATCGGCGCCCGACCATACGCCGGCAATGGTCGGAAGATCGTGGGTGCTTACGGCGGCTAAAGAAAGGTTCGGATATTGCTTGGGCGGCTTGTCCTCAAACCACAAAACGCGATAGGAGAGTACACCGAATTCGGCGAGCTTCTCGCGAACGCCGGGTT
>JBAUUG010000650.1:0-4433 GCA_049582585.1 Bryobacteraceae bacterium
GATGGGCGCTGCGCATGGCAGTGATTATAAGCGCCCGAAGTTCGCGCTGCTGGCCCTCGAGCCGGGGCGCGTCAACGGATCAATAGTGATACCGGGCCTGAAGGAAATTAACAGCTGCGTCGGTGACGCGGTACACCAGCCGGTGTTCCTGCGTGACACGGCGCGACCAACAACCCGCCAGGAGATATCTCAAGGGTTCGGGTTTCCCTAGCCCTTGGAATGGATCGCGCATCACTGCCTCCACGAGGTCCAGCACTCTTACAGCGGTGCTCCGGTCGGCCTTTACCCAAAGTCGCAAATCCTCTCGGAACTCCGGTTGGAAGATGGCGACGCGCTTAGCCCTCGCTTGCACCAAGCATCTCTCGCCGCAGTTCCGCTAGGCTTGCCGGCTTCTGTTTCCCATGCTCCGCGCGCCGCAAGGCTGCGAGCAAGCGGCGCGCATTCCGGGGTGACCGGAGCAGGTGAGCGGTCTCGATGAGCCCGGCGAGCTCGCTGGCGGGAACCAGAGCGACATCCCGGGATCCTCTGCGTCGAACAATGACGGTTTCCTGTTGGTCCACAACTTGATCGAGAACGCTGGCCAGGTTTTCACGGAGTCTTGTATACGTTGTTTCCGTCGGCATCAGGCGAGTCTTAATAGTACAGCATTCCTGTACCTCAGCCCCACCTAAAATAGGACGGTAATATAGTTGACAGCGGCTCGCGCTAACGATGGGTTCGTTCGATAAGCTATTTGGGCACATGGAAACGGACGAAACCTTCATCGGCGGGAAAGCCCCGAGCATGCACATCAGGAAAGGGGAACGGCGTATTACCGGCACGGACGGCAAGGACAAGGCCGCAGTCCTGGGAATCCTGGAGCGAGGCGGGAAAATCCGCACAATGGGCGCACCAAGTACCCGGAAGAAAGCGCTGCAAGCGGAAGTCAACGCGCATGTCGAAGCGGGTTGGGCTCTCTACACCGATGCGCTGAAATCCTATGAGGGAAGCATCGATGGAACCTGCGTGAGTGTCGAACCATTTCACTTGTTCCGGCATATCGATGAGCAAGCGGTACCGCTTCAAGCATCGCAAACTAACAGATGGAGAACGCTTCAGCTTGGCCGTATCCAATATCGTGGGCCATCGCGTCGCCTACGAGGAACTGACCGGCGAAGCGAGCGAGGAACCGTGAAAACTTCCGTATCGCAAGCCATCGGGGGGAAGCCGTAAGGCCGCGGTAAACTTTTCCAAGCGGGACAATGAGTCGCAAAGCAATACAACTTCAAGCCGGCCAGGTGAGACCTATTCGTCCTCTTATCGGCAATCCGAAAGAACGAGAGATCACAGATCAAAAGCCTAGGTTACTTGATCTGTTTTGCTGTGCCGGCGGCGCTGGCTTAGGATACAGCATGGCCGGTTTTGAGGTTGTCGGAGTAGATATTGAGCGTCAGCCGAACTATCCGTTTCCGTTCATCCAGGCCGACGCGATGACGCTTGATCCGAAGTTCATTGCGACGTTCGATGCAGTACACGCCTCGCCGCCGTGTCAGTCCTATTCGGATCTGGCCAAGCGCAACAGAAACGGTGACCAATGGCCTCGTCTCATCGAGCCTGTCAGGGAAATGCTTGTTCAATCGGGGCTTTTCTATATCATCGAAAATGTTGATGGTGCCCCACTTCTCAATCCCGTGGTTTTATGCGGGACGATGTTCAAGGGCTTGCGTGTCCTCCGCCATAGGTTGTTTGAAACTAACTTCCTAGTACTGGTGCCGCCGCATGGAAAACATCCAAAATGTCATACGATGGATAAGCGGAAAGCGCATTACGGAAAGACTGACGATATGCGCGACTTCGTGTCAGTTAACGGCGGCGGAAATTGTAGCGTAGCTGCGGCGCGCGATGCGATGGGCATAGATTGGATGAACAAGAACGAATTAAATGAAGCAGTCCCGCCAATCTACACGCAGTTTATCGGGGAGCAACTGATGGCTCAGTTGCAAAACTCAAGGTATGTGACGGCGCAATCACGCAGTCATGCGTAAGCAGGGATCTAAAGATCGGATTCGCCAATTCCTTCTTGCAAACATAGGCCGGGTAGTCACATCAATTCAGATCCGAGACGCGGCTGGCCGGGGCGTCAGCGAATGGGCAAGGCGCGTTCGGGAATTGCGGGAAGACGAAGGCTGGCCGATCCTCACGCACAACGACAGCGCTGACCTTAAGCCGGGGCAATATCTTTTAAAAGAGGCTCCCCCGGGCAAGCCCTCCCTTAAGTTCAGCCGACCGATTTCCGCGAAACTCCGGGCCGAAATTCTCGACCGCAACGGGTTCACCTGCCAGATGTGCGGCCTTACGCCTGGAGAGATTGATCCCGCTACAGGACGCAAGGTCCGTCTCCATATCGGACACATCAAGGACAAGAGCCTTGGTGGAAAAGATGAATTGATGAACCTCCGCGCTCTCTGCTCAACGTGCAACCAAGGGGCGAAAAATATCACGACTGAGAAGCCAACCGCTTTATGGCTTTTGTCCCAAATCAGACGCGCCGGTCAAGACGAACAACTTGCAGTATTGAACTGGCTTCGTAAAAAGTTCGACGCCAAGCGTCCTCAATAGACGTGGCCTATGAACAGGAGCCAAAACATGGCTGCTATTCGCTCGAAAAATACAAAACCGGAGCTGTTTGTTCGGCGGCTCGCGCATGCGATGGGATATCGTTACAGGCTGCACCGCGCGGACCTTCCCGGAAAGCCGGATTTGGTTTTTCCCGGAAAGCGCAAAGTAATCTTCGTCCACGGGTGTTTTTGGCATCACCATGGATGCAGGCGAGCTTCCCAAATCCCCAAAACGAATCAATCGTTCTGGGGTGCTAAGCTCGCTCGGAATTGTGCGCGAGACGTCGAGCACTTGAAGGCTCTGAAGGCGGATGGCTGGGGTTGCCTAGTACTCTGGCAGTGCGAATTAGCTAGACCTAAACGGGTCAGATTGCGCATCGCGAAGTTTTTGGAAGGCTAATCGGTACCAGCATTAAGAGCGGAAACGCCAAAAGGAAGCATACTTTATCATGGGAGCGCTCTGGACCTTCAGAAACGACCGTCCCGTTCCTGCTGTAATGGTGAACTCGAGAGAGACATTTTTCGGGCAAGAAATCCTCGGGAAAGCGCTCCGATTGCGCCCCACCGCTTCGTTGATGCGCTCGGTTTCTACCCGGTAAAGGATCGCCAGGTTCGCGTCAAGCAGGACCTTGTCCCGCGGATAAGCACTGTCGCCGGAATATCTTGCTCCTTAGGGCGATAATGCCAACGCGCAGAGGGAGTCCTTCACTTACAGCCGCAGCGCCTCGAATAACTCAAAAAAGCCTTCGTGCGCCGGTTCGCGCGCAGCAGTGATGACAGCCTGAGCGGGCAGCGCTCGTGCTGGGAAAACGCGGCAGGATTTCGAGAGATTCGATCATGAGCTTCCTTCGGGCAACGAATAGCGACAGCTCCGGTATCGGAAAATGCTTGCGGTTGTGGGTGATGAGCGTGAGTCCGTGTTCGAGGGCAGTGGCCGCGATCAGCATATCGCTGAGAGAGAGCGTGGTGCCCTGACGGGCCCACTCGAAGCGCAAGCGTCCGGCGCGCCGCGCAATCGCCCGCGAAGTTCCGTACCACACCAGCGAATCCAGAAAGGCATCGGTGCGGGGCGCCTCGTGCGGACGCATTCCGGCATACACTTCCGCGAGGGTGATGTCACAGCAGGCCAGGCGATGACCTGCGAGCACCAAATCGCGCAGCAGTGCGCGGCCGCCGCCTTTGCCGTTCAGGGCCTCGATCAACACGTTGGTATCGGGGAGATACAGTGTCATTCCGCGCGCTCCCACCACTCGCCCAACTTCTCGCGCCGCACCCGTTCGTCTTCTTCACGCAGCCGCCCGACCCAGGCTTCCGATCCTTCGGCGAGTTCCGGATGGTCTTCCTCTTTCCAGACCGGCTCCGGGTCGCTGAGAATCTGGAGCAAGCGGCGGCGGTTCACCGCTTCCCGAATCACTTCGGTGAGGAAGGCGCTACGGCCGCGGGGGCCGACTAAGGCATCGACATCGGCGAGCAGATCGTCGGGCAGCACGACATGGGCGCGCTTGTGCGGCAACGTTTCGAACCTCCCACCCTCAGTGTGTCATGAAACTGCGTAGTAGTCCAGGCCCACAGCGAGTGACCACTTGAGTGGGCAATTGGATTATTCTAAGATCCGCCGTGGCCCGTTCACAAACTACAAAAATAACCCCATCCCCATGACCCAATTCACTTTACCCTCATTTCTCCGCATCGCTCCAATCCGTTTTTCGCCCCGCCCATGTTATGGTGAGCCATTTTCATACCGGAGATCTCCACATGACCACCCCCGCTCAAAACGCCGCGAATCAACGCAACGCTCAGCTCTCAACCGGCCCTACTTCTGAAGCCGGCAAAGCC
>JBAUUG010000651.1:0-2417 GCA_049582585.1 Bryobacteraceae bacterium
GTTGAAAAAGCTGCGAGCCGATGCGGGGACGATGCAGGATCGGCGATCGGAGTTTCAGGTGGCGCTGGCGCGAGCGGAAGCTGACCTGAAGCACTTGGAAGAGACCTGCCAAAAGGAGCTCGATACAACTTTGCCGCAGCTGGTGGAGGGAATTGAGACGGTTGCGGATGAACCCACGATTCAGGAATACGAGGCCCGATACAGTGAGGCGCGGCGGAGGATTGAGGCATTAGGGCCGGTAAACCCGCAGGCTCTCGAGGAGTTTGAAGAAGCCAGAGAAAGACAGGAATTCCTGAACGCGCAACGCCAGGATCTCCTCGATTCGATTCGGGATACCGAAAAGGCCATCCACGAAATCGATGGCGAATCGCGGAAGCGTTTCGACGAAGCCTTCCAGGCAATCAACGAGAACTTTCGGGCGATGTTCAAGGTTTTGTTCGCGGGAGGCGTTGGGGAAATGCGGCTCTCGAACGAAGAGGATCTCGATGAATCCGGCATTGACATCGTCGCCTCGCCTCCGGGCAAGAAACTTCAAAGCGTGTTACTGTTGTCGGGCGGCGAAAAATCGCTTACGGGGATGGCGTTGCTGATGGCGATCTTCCAATATTCTCCGAGCCCCTTTTGCATTCTGGACGAGGTCGACGCGCCATTGGATGAGCCGAACATCGAGAGACTGACCAGGCTCTTGAAGGAAATGGCCGAGCAAACGCAATTCATCGTAATCACGCATGCCAAACGCACCATGGAGACCGCGCAGGTACTCTATGGCGTGACCATGCAGGAACCGGGCGTGTCGAAACTGGTATCTGTCAAGTTTAACGGGGCGAGAACGTTCCAGCGGCCGCGTGAGGAAGAGCTGGAGACATCGATGGTTTGAGCGATGTTGAAATTACCGTGCTTCCTATTAGCGGGCGCATGCGGACTCTTTGCCGCCGCTTCCGAGAACTCGATCAACCCGCAGGTGCAGGCGATTGTTTCTCAGGTTTCCGCTGATCGGATTGCCCAGACTCAGAAGAAGCTGGAGAGCTTCGGCACGCGAAACATCTACTCGGCGACCGATGATCCTGCGCATGGGATCGGAGCGGCGCGAGAGTGGATTGCGGCGCAGTTTCGAAGCTATAGCCCCAAGCTCGAAGTCTCTTTCGATAAGCATCGCTTGGCGAAGCAGGGCCGAGCGTTCAAGAACGTCGAAATCTGGAACATTGTTGCGGTTCTGCCGGGCACCAGTGAGCCGGAGCGTCATGTCATCGTCAGTGGCCATTACGACAGCATCAACCTGATCTACAAAACGGGTCCGGATGGCAGGCGGGAACTGGATTCAGAGGCGACGGCCGCCGCGCCCGCGCCGGGAGTGACCGATGACGGCAGCGGGACTGCGGCGGTGTTGGAACTAGCGCGGGTGATGAGCCAATACCAGTTCAGGAAAACCCTCGTGTTTATCGCTTTCGCTGCGGAAGAATACGGCCTTTTCGGCAGCGGTCTTTATGCCGAAGATGCGGCGGAAAAGCACGAGCTGATCGAAGGCGTCTTCAACAACGACATCATCGGGAGCGATGTGGCCGGCAACGGAGAAACCGGCAATCGTTATGTGAACGTCTATTCGGAAGACCCCGGCGATTCACCTTCACGAGAGCTTTCCCGCTATATGAAGCGCATGGCTGAGCGCTATCAGCCCGGCTTCGCTATCAACCTGGTTTTTCGCCATGATCGATTCGGACGAGGCGGAGATCACAGCCCCTTCAACGCTGCCGGTTACCCAGCTATTCGGATCACCACGCCCACAGAGAATTTTTCGAACCAGCACACCGCGACGGATACGTTCGCGAACACCGCTCCGGAATACACCGCACTGGTGGCCAAAGCAAATGCGGCTGGCATGGCCTCACTTGCGCTTGCGCCAAAAACTCCCGACGTAAGGACTGCGCCTCCAACGGAGGGACGCGCGTTCGCCTCGCCTTTGGGGCGTGGGAAAGGATATGACGCCGTGATGACCTGGCACAACGATAATCCGGAGCCCGATCTCCTGGGTTACTCCGTCGTTATCCGAAAGACTACTGCACCGCTTTGGGAGAAGGAAATCTTCGTCGGTAACGTGACAGCTTACACGTTGCCGAACGTAAACATAGATGAGGTAGTGCTCGGGGTCAAGGCCATCGATAAAGATGGAAATGAGAGTACGGTTGCGGCGTATGTCACGCCTCAGTACACTCAGCGGAAGATAGAGACGTATTAAAAAAGACAGCGCGCCCGGAAATTTAGGACGCGCTGTTTCTAGTTATTGACCTTATGAGCGATGCGCCTCGTGAGAGGCGCGCAAACGTATGTGCACTTTTCACGCCGTGACTCATAACCGTCCGAAGTCAAGCGAAAATCGGGAGAATACGCTCGCAAATTCAAAATGCCCCGGTGTCCTATAG
>JBAUUG010000652.1:0-1608 GCA_049582585.1 Bryobacteraceae bacterium
GTTCTTTTCGCTGTTCATCTACTCATTCTTTATATTCGGACCGTTGCAGGAACTGGGTAACATCATCAACGTCTATCGCGAGACCGAAGCTTCTCTGAATAACTTACAGGAGCTGATGTCCATGCCCCCGGAGCCCAAGCCCGTCCGGCCCATTCCACTGGGCAAGTTGGGGTCACTTTCATTCGACGGCGTGTCCTTCCAGCACAGGACCGCCACGCGAGCCGCTCTGCGCGATGTCAGCTTTCAAATGACTCGCGGCGAGACGGTTGCCTTTGTCGGGCCCTCCGGAGCAGGCAAGACGACCCTGGTGAAGCTCTTGGTGGGACTGTACGAGCCGGAGCGCGGAACCATACTGTACAACGGCATCGAATCGACATCGATCGAGCAGGACGACCTGCGGAACCAGATCGGCTTCGTCACGCAAGATACCCAGTTGTTTTCGGGCTCCATCCGCGAGAACTTACGCTTCGTGCAGCCGGACGCGAGCGATGAGGAGTGTATGGATGTGCTGCGGCGGTCGGCGGCGGATTCTCTGCTGTCGCGAGCAGATAAGGGACTCGACACATTGATCGGCGAAGGCGGCGTGAAGGTCTCTGGAGGCGAAAAGCAGCGCCTGTCGATCGCCCGTGCGCTGCTTCGCAGGCCGCGGCTGCTGGTCTTCGATGAAGCTACTTCCTCGCTCGACTCGATTACCGAGGAGGAGATTACGCGGACTATTCGCGATGTGGGTCAGCGCGCCGATGTGATGACGATCTTGATTGCGCACCGCCTCTCGACGGTGATGCACGCCGACCGCATTTACGTTCTCGAACGCGGCAGGATTGTGGAAGAGGGGAGTCACGATGATCTGCTCGCGCGCGGAGGCCTTTACTATGCTCTCTGGCGCCAACAGATCGGCGAGAGAGCCCCGGAACCCGCGGCTGTGGTTTAGGAGTTGGACGGTTTGATTGACGGCAATGCCGGTTTACAATGGCCCCAGGGAGCCAAATGCCGGCACTCGATAGCTCACCGCTCGAGCGAATCACGATTGATCCTGACGTGAGGTTCGGCAAACCGTGCATTCGCGGCCACCGAATCACCGTTCAGGAGATTCTGGAATGGCTTTCCAGTGGGGCGTCGCAGGAGCAGATTCTGGCCGACTACCCCCAACTCGAGCCGGATGATTTTCTGGCCGTGTACGCGTATGCCGCTGTATTGGCGGCGGGCACCAAAGTCTCTAGCTAGAGGATGAAGCTCCTCTTCGATGAAAGCCTTTCGCCTCGGCTGCTTCCGTTGTTACGCGACCTATTCCCGGAATCGGAAAGCGCTCTTCGAAATGGGCTCGCTCGTATTGGGGATCGGAGAATTCTGGAATATGCCGCAGCGCATGATTTCGTCTTGGTCTCCACCGACAGCGATTTTGAGCGCCTGTTGAAGGAGTTCCCTCACGCCAAAGTCGTTATTCTCCGTTCCTGCGATTATCCAACCCATATCGCCGCGGACGTACTTCGGCGTAACGCGATCCGCATCGCTGAACTGGCCACTTCGCACGATCAACTAATTATTATCGACCGGTAGTTTCCGCTCCGATATCGTCCGCTGCGTACACGCACGCCGACCGAATTTACG
>JBAUUG010000653.1:0-4204 GCA_049582585.1 Bryobacteraceae bacterium
TGCTTTCTCAGTAATCAGACACCGTGCGAGACTACCACCGCCATTACCTTTCTACCCTTAACGGCGCTTCCAGGCGAAAGCTGAGCACGGTCTCCGAGGGAATCTTCACCTGCTGCCCGTGAGTGAAAACGTCGTAGCCGAATCCGGCGCCTCCGCCCGCAGCCGATCCTATAGCCGCGCCTTTCCCGCCTCCCGCAACTGCGCCGATGACTGCGCCGGCGACCGCGCCGATGCCGGTCCGCACAGCGGTTTGCTTGCCGCGCGCCTTTCCCTGTTCGTCGATTACACTGCTGTCGACCGGATAACTGCGTCCGTGATAGCGCAAGCTGGAGAGCCGGACCTCGAGCCCGCTCTCTCCCCTGATTCGGCCAGCGTCTTTGGCTTGGGCGAGGAGCACCGTAGCGGGCGCGCCGGCCGGCACGATGACGCGGCGTCCTGACACCAGCGGCGCGTTCAGCGAAGCTCTGAACACCTGCCCGGTTGTGTTGTGCGCTGAATTGATGGAATCGATCATGCGAACCGAGACGCGTTCTCCCGCGGGGATTGTAATTGCCGCGGGTACAGCCGGACGCGGCGTCGCGGAGGGCGCTGCAGGTTCCGGCGCCGGATTCGGGGGTGGTGGTTCCGGAGGAGCGCTGACCGGCGCGGGCTGATTCGCCGCCAGGCTGGGATTCACCTTCATCTGATCGTTCACGCGCCTCACGCCCGCCGTTCCGTTGGCGATCTTCATGGCTTGGAGTTCCACATCCGGGCTGGGCACGTCTCCGCTGAGCGTGACGACGCCCTTGCTCGCGGCGACATTCACGCTAGTCGCCTTGGTTGTTGGATCGGCGTACAGCTTTGCCTGAATATCTGAGACGAGAGTCTGGTCACTCGCCGATTTCTTCGCGCAGCCCGCCGTCAAGCACGCTAACGCAGCCGTTATCAGCATTGCTGCCCGTATCCCGCGCATCTCTGTTCTCCTCAAACTAATGATCTCAGGGACGTTCTCGAAAGATACAATAGGAATTCAAGCATGGCACAACAGACAGCCACCGTCGCCCCCAAGACGGAAGAGACCCCGCCGAAAAAACGCGAGCAGTCGCGGAACAGCATCGCCGAATGGGCCGTTACGATTCTCCTTCTTTTATTTGGAACCACCACGCTCGTTCAGGCGTTCGTCATTCCCACCGGTTCCATGGAGGACACCCTGCTCATCGGCGATCATCTCCTTGTGGATAAGCTGGCCTACGCGCCTGCCGGACCCATCACCAAACATCTCTTGCCCTATGAGGAGCCGAAGCACGGCGACATAATCGTGTTCCGATACCCGGCGGACATTTCGCAGACGTTCGTGAAACGTGTCATCGGCGTTCCCGGCGATCGCCTGAAGATGATCGACCGTATCGTCTACCGGAACGGAATCAGGCTCAATGAACCGTACGTGTATCACAAGTTTCCATACGATCCGAGCCGCGACAATTTTCCGGGTGAGACAGCGCCGTTCGCAGAGGGCCTGCAAGCTCAATTACAACAGGACATGCTGCAAAACCACGTGGTTAACGGCGAAGTAGTGGTGCCCCCCAACAGCTATTTTGCGATGGGAGACAACCGGGACAATTCGCTCGATGGCCGGTACTGGGGGTTCGTTCCGCGCGATAACATCCTGGGCAAGCCGCTGGTCATATATTGGTCCTACCGCGCCTCCACGGAAGATCTGGCGGGATCCACGGTCGGTTCTTTGGTGAACCACTTCGTCGATCTCGGCGAGCATTTCTTTACCCGAACGCGCTGGGATCGGACGTTCCGGGTGATCCGCGGATTTCCCGATTCGCGGTTGTCGAATCAGCCATTACCTCTGAAAACCGGATCCCCGAACCCGTAAGCTGGTTCCTTACGGAACCGCGACTGTAGCGGAGCGGCCTATGGCGAATCACCGGTATGCCCTGATCATGGCCGGCGGCCGCGGCACCCGATTTTGGCCGCGGAGCCGAAAACGAAGCGCCAAACAAGTTCTCCGCTTCTTCGGAGAGCGGAGCTTGATCCAGCAGACTGTCGATCGGTTGGGCGGCGTGGTATCGCCCGCGAATATCTGGGTCGTCACCAATCGGTTCTTGCGCCGGGAGATCACGCATCAACTGCCGCAAGTGCCAAAGAAGCAAATCATCGCTGAGCCCGTGCAGCGCAACACGGCTCCCTGCATTGCGCTGGCGGCGCACATCCTGGCTGAGATCGATCCTGAAGCCGTGATGGGCGTTTTTCCCGCCGACCATCTCATCTTGAAAGAAGCCCGCTTCCGCCGTTTTGTAAAGGCTGCCTTCAGTGCGGCTCAAACCGGCAGCGTGGTCGTGCTGGGGATTCAGCCTCGCTGGCCGGAAACTGGTTACGGCTACATTGAATTTCCACGGAGCGTGAAGCCCGGAAGTATCTCCACGGTCCCGATTGCCGGCTTTCGGGAAAAGCCGGACGAAAACACAGCTAAGAACTTTGTGAGCCGCGGCAATTTCTTTTGGAATGCGGGGATGTTCTTTTGGCGCGCTTCAACGATATTGGATTTGATCCGCCATCACCAGCCGAAAATGGCTACCCTCCTGGCAGGCTTGCCTTCGTTTTCGAGCAGATCGTTTGCGGCGAGTCTGGCGGACGCTTACCCGCTCTGCGACAACATCTCAATTGATTACGCAATTCTCGAAAAGGCCGGGCAGATTTCAGGAATTGCATTGGACGACGTCGGGTGGAACGATGTCGGCAGTTGGGAAGCCGTCTATGAGCTCGCGCCGAAGAATGCCGATGGAAACGCATCGCGAAGAGAATTGATCGCGCACCAAAGCCGTGGAAATTACGTGGACGCGGAGAAGATGGTTGCTCTTGTCGGAGTGGAGAATCTGGTGATTGTGGATACGCCTGACGCATTATTGGTGGCGAGCCGGGACAAGGCTCAGGACGTGAGCAGGATTGTCAAGATGCTCGAAGAGAAGCGGTCGGAAAAGTTGTTATAGAACCGGCTGCTTTGCGTTCTTGAAGATTTTCGCCAGCCTCGAGATCGCCCGATCCACCTCTTGCTCAGTCAGAATGTACGGCGGCAGAAAGCGCAAGACCTTCTCGTGAGTGCAGTTGAAAAGCAGGCCTTCCTTTAACCCGTCGAGCACCAGATGTTTGCAGGGAAACTCCAGTTCAACGCCGATCATCAGGCCTTGTCCTCGAACCTCTTTGATGAACGGAAAGCGCCGCATGAGTTCTGTCAATTTCATACGGAAATACCCGCCCACGGAGTTGATCGAAGGAAGAAGCTCCTCGAGAATATCGAAAAATTCAAGCGCGACTCGACAGGCCAGCGGTCCCCCGCCGTAAGTGGTTCCATGCATCCCCGGCTTGATGGTTGATGCCGCTTTCTCGTTTGCGATGATGACGCCCAGCGGGATTCCGCACGCCATGGGCTTAGCCGCAATGACGATATCCGGCATCAATGCGGGATCGAGCAATTGGTACGCAAAATAGGCGCCTGGCCGGCCAACCCCACACTGAATCTCATCGAACACCAGCAGCGCATTGTGTTCGTCGGCCAATCGACGCGCTCTCCGGGCAAACTCCTCCGAGATCGGGTAAATGCCGCCTTCGCCCTGGATGAATTCAAGCACGATTCCAGCCGTGTTTCTCGTCACCGCCGCTTCCAACGCTGCGATGTCGTTGCGAGGCACAAAGCGCGCGCCCGGAAGCAACGGCTCGAAATCGATGCGGTATTTCGGCTGGCCCGTGATCGAGAGTGCCCCGAGCGTACGGCCGTGGAACGAGCCTTCGAGCGATATCAATTCGTGCTTGCCCGAATCGACGGAGTTGCCATGCGCGCGAATCATCTTCAGCGCGCCTTCCATCGCCTCCGTCCCGGAATTGCAGAAAAAGCTTCGCTCGAGCCCGCTTACTTTTGCGAGGCGTTCAGCAAGGCGGCCTTGATACTCGTGGTAGTAAAGATTAGACGTGTGGAGCAGAAGCCCAGCCTGCTCCCGGATGATCTTTGTAATCCGCGGATGGGCATGACCCAGCGAATTAACACCGATGCCGCTGATGAGGTCAAGATACCGGCGGCCTTCAAGATCGTAGACGTAGCAGCCCTTCCCACGATGCAGAACCAGCGGATAGCGCGCGTAATTCTGCAGGAGGTAACGCTGCTCGAGGCCGGTGATCTCTTCGAATTGCGAGGCTACCTGCGGCTCAGGAGGAAAAGTAG
>JBAUUG010000654.1:0-11850 GCA_049582585.1 Bryobacteraceae bacterium
ACCGAGGACGGCTGCGGAGGCTCCGAAATGCGTAGCGACAAACGCGCTGGTGGCGAGTCCGGATGCGTTGACAGCACTCCCCGCGTTAAAGCCGAACCAACCGACCCAGAGCATGCACGCGCCGATCAGGCTCAGGACGAGATTGTGCGGCTTCATGAATTCTCTTGGGAAGCCGACGCGCTTTCCGAGATACAGCGCGCAAACCAGAGCGCTGACCCCGGAAGTGATGTGAACCACGGTGCCGCCGGCGAAATCGAAACAAGGAATTCTGCCGCCGAGAAACGCGTTCAATAGGCCGCCTTTGCCCCACACCATGTGCGCCATGGGCAGGTAAACGACGGTGAACCAGAGACAGGTAAACAGCAACATCGCGCTAAATTTCATGCGCTCGGCAAAAGCTCCCGAGATCAGCGCGGGGGTGATGATGGCGAACATCAATTGGAAGATCATGTAGGTCTCGTGCGGGACGGTTGCACCATAGTCGGGATCAGGCACGGCGCCCACGCCATTCAGGAAGGCGTACCCGAACCCGCCGATGAACCGGTTGCCCGGCGCAAAAGCCAGGCTGTATCCATAGACGGCCCACAGCACAGTCACTACGGCCATCAGAACAAAGCTGTGCATCATGGTGCTCAACACGTTTTTTCGGCGGACGAGCCCGCCGTAGAAGAGCGCGAGTCCCGGGCCAGTCATCATCAAAACCAGAGCGGAGCTGGCGAGCATCCAGGCGTTGTCCCCGGAGAGCTGAGCCGATTTGGCCGCAGCCTCGAGGGCATTCAATCTTTGATCCAGAGCGGGCGCCGTGGTTTGGGCGAATAAAGAACCGCCGAAGAATCCGGTCAACAATAGCAAGAATCTACATGGACGATGCATTAAGGAGAACTGCGAGATCAATCCTATCCTAGAGAAAATAAGGCTCGTGGTTACACGCGTGGGAAAATTCTACTTGCTTACTAAATCGCCGCTCTCATTTCGAAGTTCGATGGGTCCAAGGTTGAGTTTCTCCAGCTCCGGCTGAATCTTCGCGCGATCTCCTACGGCAACAATCACAAGATTCTCCGGATGCACATACTCTTCAGCTGCCTTTTGTACGGCTTGTGGGGTTACCGCCTCGTACTGGCTTGGCAGGGTGCGGTAGTAATTGACGGGAAGCTTATAGACAAAGAGGTCGCCGATTTGAATTGAAGCGTCCTCGACCGTTTCAAAGTGACCCGGGAGCGACCTCAAAGCGTACTGCTGCGCGAGTCTCAATTCAGCGGCTGTGGGTGGATCGGTATGAATGCGCTCGAGCTCGGCAAATAGCTCTCGTGTGGCAGGCCCAGTAACGTCCGTTCGGATCAAGGCGCCCGTGATGAAAGGCCCGGCGCCGCGACGATACCTAAAGAACGAGAATGCGGCGTAAGTGAACCCGTTCTTTTCGCGAAGGTTCATGTTTATACGGCTCGAGAACAATCCGCCTAAGATACTGTTCATGATCTCGACAGAGGGATAATCGGCGACGGTTCGCGCGAGCCCTACGCCGAACGCGAGCAGAGCCGTCTGCGGAGCTCCGGGCTTGTCCACGATCACGATATGCCGATGGGGCAGATCGGGCGCCGGCGGTATCTGCGGAGCTGCAGCGCTCGCGGCGGCGGTCCACCTTCCGAAATACTTATCTGCGAGCCGGCGTGCTTCCCCTTCGTTCAAATCTCCCGAGAGTACGAGCGCGGCATTCTGCGGACCGTAATGCGCAGCCCAGAAACGCGAGAGGTCATCCCGCGAGATTTCCTGCACAGAGGCCTTGGTGCCAGTCGGAGGATACCCGTATGCGTGATTCCCGTACAAAACTTTCTGCCCTACGCGCGAAGTTGAGCGAATGGGATTGTCCGATTCCTGCACGATATCCCCGAGCCGCTCCTTTCGAATTCGCTCCACTTCCTGGGTCTGAAATGCGGGGTGCTGGGTTACATCTCCAAGAAGTTCGAGCGCCGCTTCGGAGTGATTGCTCAAGACCTCGATTGTGGCTCGTGCGGCGTCAGTGTCTGCCTGGCCGTGCAGTTCGGCTCCAAGCTGGTCGGAGTCGTCGGCTATCTCTGTGGAGGACCGGCGCGTTGTGCCTTCCGTGAGCATGCGTGCCGTGAACCCGGCCAAACCTGGCTCGCTTAATGGGTTCCCGTCAGCACCAGCCAAATCGACCAGGGCGGCACTCAGTACAGGGAGCGAATGATCTTCTACTAAATACACTTTCATCCCGTTTGCAAGGGCGAACACATTCGGGGATGGAAGATGCAGCTCGGGCGGCGGGCCAGGCGAAGGCGCGGTATTGCGCCAGCTCTGCTGTGCCTCGAAGCCGGGGCTGTAGGGACTCTGAAGCTTAATGTCTGCATCCGTATCGGCGGGGCTACGAGGGACATCTTCTACAACCTTCTTCCCGGGTATGGTGGAGACGACCACTCGCTGATTATTGGCGAACTCGCGTTGAGCAACGGCTTGCAAAGACGCCACAGTGATGGCCTGAAATCGCTGAACGTCTTTCTGGAGGTAGCCCGGATCGCCGAGGTATTGATTATATAAGTTCATCATGTCCGCGACGCCGCCAAAGCCGCCCAAGCGTTGCAGGTTCTCAATTTTCCTCGCGAGAATCATGTTCCTGGCGCGATCCAGCTCAGGTTGTGTCACACCGTTGTCGCGGAGATTCTCGACTTCCTTATCTATTGCCGCTTCCAAAGTCTCGGGCTTAACGGCGGGCCTTGCAGTCACATTGCAAATCGTCACCGAGGCTAATGCCAGAGGTTCACTATTGCTGCAATCGACGCTTTGTGCAATCTGCCCTTCGTAGATGAGCTTGCGATAAAGGCGGCTCGACTTACCGCCGCCAAGAATTTGAATGAGCAGTTGAGTCTCTGCGTCTCCTTCTTGAAAGGCTCGGGGAGCAAGCCAGGCAACGGCTACGCGAGGCAGCTGAACAGTATCTGTCAGGGTGGCGCGCCGCTCGCTGGTAATAGATGGAGTGGTTAGCGTTACCTTTGCAACCGGCGGACCAGCGGGAATGGGTCCAAAGTATTTCTCGATCAGGGGCTTCAGTTTTGCCGCCTCAAAATCTCCCGCCAGAGCGATGGTGGCGTTGTTCGGTGTATAGAACTGTCGAAAGAAATCCCGGATATCATTCAATCGCGCTGCTTCGATATCCGAATGAGATCCCATGACGTCCGCGTAATAAGGATGGCCTTTGGGGAAGAGCAGATGAAACACCTGCTCATCTGAGAGTGAGTAGGGGCTGTTTTCTCCCTGACGCCGCTCGTTGCGCACCACGTCGCGTTGATTGGTCAGCTTTGTGCGATCGAGCTTCTCGAGGAGGAAACCCATGCGATCGCTTTCCAGCCATAACGCAAGCTCTAACTGATTGCTGGGCACCGTTTCGAAATAGTTTGTCCGGTCAAAATCAGTAGTGCCGTTTATTCCGGTTGCCCCGGCGCCTTCGAGTATGCCGAAATGGGCTTTCTCTCCGACGTGCTCCGAACCTTCGAACATCATGTGCTCGAATAAGTGGGCAAACCCCGTCCGTCCCGCTCTCTCATTTATCGGACCGACGTGATACCACACATCCACGGCAACCAGCGGAAGCCGATGGTTTTCGTGGAGGATCACTTCCAGCCCGTTGGGCAGTTTATATTTTTCATATTGAAGCGACGGCACGATTAAAGGCTTACTCGCCGGCGAATCAGCTGAGTTACTAACGCCGCTTCCTATGGCGAGCACCATGATGGCTACCGCCGGGACTTTTCTAAATGGAATCGGCATGAAGGCTTCTCCTCTCGGGCTTTGATCTGGACCAATGGTGACACAGCCGGACTAGAGCCGATCCTAGAAGCGCTATTCACTTCTTAAAGCAGAAACCGGATCTACGCGCGTGGCGCGAAAAGCAGGAATCAGAGATGCGATGGCTGCACAGGCAGTTAGAACAATTGGCGTCAACAGGAAACTAATCGGGTCATACGCCGCTACTCCGTATAACAGGCTAGCCATCACGCGCGTGAGTCCAAATGCCCCGATCAGCCCGACTAAGACGCCAATAAGCGCGGGCTTCACGCCTTGTGCAAAAAACAAGCGAAGCATATCCGCGCGCGTGGCGCCGATCGCCATTCTGATTCCCACCTCGCGAACGCGCTGCTGAACGCTATACGCGGCGACTCCGTAGATTCCAACAGCGGCGAGCACCAGAGCGATGGCCGCAAAGGCGCCCAATAGAAACGTGTTGAAACGTGGACGCGCGACCGCGAGTTGAAGCAGAGATTCCATGGGCACTGACGGTATGCCGGACGAGTTCCGAAAAAGAAACCGGATCCGACGACGTTCGAACCAGAAAATACGAGAAGGGCAGCACGTTCTGCATCTGGGGCGTGTACATTTCCATACTTGTGTCCGAGCCAACTTGCTCTAAATGATGAACGTCCGAAACAATGCCGACTATTGTTCTTGGAATTGCCGGGCGAAAACGGTTGGCTTTGAAGGCGCGGGAGTAACAACTGATTTGCCGGCCAATGGGATTCTCCCGCGGAAAGTATCGCTTCGCGAATGACTCGCTAATAACAATCACTTCCTGGCTGCCATGGCGATCAGCGCGCGTAAATAACCGCCCCTTGACCAGATTTATGCCGGCACAATGGAAATAAGTAGGGCTCACGCTCGCATAGCCGGCGCCGTGAAGCTCGCCGTCGGGCCAAGGCCTGCCTACTATTTCAAACTTTCGCCCCTGGTTCCAACCGAGAGACGGCAGATTGGTGCTCGCTGCCGCGAAAATTACTCCCGGTAAGACCTGAAGCCGATTGATGATCCGTTCGAAATCACCCGCCTCCTGTTGCTCGCTTGAATATTGCTGTTCGGCCACTCGAACGCTCATGGTAAGAAGATGGTCCGGGCGGAAGCCCAGATCGGCCTCCGTCAGCGCGAATAAGCTGTGGACGAGCAAACTCGCACCTACGAGCAACACTAAGGAGAGTGCGGCTTCAGTACCCACGAGCGCGCTGCGCGTGTTGCGGCCCCGGACTCCACCGGCCGTTCCCCTCGCCCCTTCTCGCAGGGATTCGACAATGTCGTGCCGCAGAGACTGCAATGCCGGGAATAAGCCGAACAAGATTCCCGCAAGACACGAGATCAAGAGAGTGAACCACAGGACGCCTGCATTCAGTTGAACTTCGTCGATACGCGGAAGATTGCCGGGATTGAGAGATCGAACAGTATGAATCGCAGCCCAGGCGAGGATGAGGCCTAACACGCCGCCCATTACGCGAGCAAAACGCTTTCTGTTAGAAGTTGACGAGTAATTCGCAATGAGGAGGCGCCGACGGCCGTGCGAATCCCGATTTCGCGACGGCGCCCAGCGGCCCGAACTAACAAGAGATTGGCAGTATTGGCGCAAGCGATGAGAAGAACCATGCCGACAGCTCCTAGCAGAATACGCATGCCGGTGCGAACGCTGCTCACGATTTGATCGCGAAGAAAGAGGACGTTTACTGTCCATCCTGCGTTAGTGTCCGGATATTCTCGCGACAATCGCGCCGCAATGCCAATCAGTTCGGCTCTGGCTTCCGCGATAGGTACATGGTTTTTCAACCGTGCTATGACCATCAAGTTATGCGCGTGACGATCGTTGTTTTCGTCCAAGCTCAGCGGCACCCAAACATCAGACTTAAAGTCCAGAAACTTAAAAGGGGCAGGCATGATGCCGACAATCGTGTAGACCTCGCCGTTCAGAGTTATCGCTTTGCCAACCGTCTCCGGCAAGCCCCCGAAAGCGCTTTCCCACATGTGCCGGCTAATGATGGCGACGTGGTTCCGCCCGAATCCCTCTTCTTGCGGGAGGAAGTACCTACCTACAGCTGGTGTAACTCCCATCACCGCAAAGAAATTTGCGGGACGCGAAGGCCATCGTAGGTAGTTGGCGTGTCACGGCCTGTCACGTTGAAATCATCCGGAGTGACCGCTGCCATGGCGTCATAACTTCGGGCGCGATCTCTCCAATCTCGAAAATCCGGCCCGGTGGTCAGATTTCTCGGCACGTCGGGGCGACGCTCCCAAAGCGTGACCAGCCGGTTGGAATTCGGGTACGGCAAGGGCCGTATGAGCACCGCATCCACGATGCTGAATATTGCGGAATTTGCCCCAATCCCGAGTGCCAGGGTAAGCAGCGCGGCGGCGGCGAACCCTTTACTCTTCCAAAGAATGCGTATCCCGAAATAGAGATCTTGCACGGAATGCTCCATGGGCCAGCTAAGCAAACGCGTCACCTGGGGATCGCTCGCGTATCGAGCAAAGATCTGTTCAGCATCCTCACGCAGCGGCTTCGATGGATTTGTCACGGCGTTTCAACCCGGTCGAACATTCGTGGGTGATTAGGGGCTACTTCTTCTTTGAGGCGGACTTCTTCGCGGTCGATTTCTTCGAAGAGCTCTTCTTTGAGCTACTGCCCTTCTTGGTCGCTCGCTTTTTCTCGTTCGGATTCGGCGGAATCTTCGCTCCGGATCTACGTGCTTCGCTCAACCCGATCGCAATCGCCTGCTTCGGATTCTTTACTTTCTTCCTGCCGCCCGATTTCAACTCGCCATGCTTGTACTCATGCATGGTCTTTTGCATCTTCTTGTGTACGGTCTTCTTCGATTTCGAGTCAGATCCCGAAGAGGATCGCTTCGAACTTGTTTTCTTGGCTGGCATAAATGGTCTTGAAACTCCTCCTTAATAACTGGAGACAAGTTGGAGCGAATTTGTTTCAATTCGCAAAGGGCCGCTTGCTTACGCGCGCGGTTCTGAAAGCAAGCCGCTGAATTCGATGCCTTTCTTCTCGCGGCCAAGCCCGGCAATGATCGCCGTTGCGGCAAACACAATCGAAGCCGTCGAAGCCATTGCAGTCGCATAACTCATGCGCTCCGCGAAGACTGCCTCCAGCGCTCCGACTGAACTGGCCAGTAATACGCCGCATTGATATGCAAAGCCGGGCAGGAATCCGCGTATCTGATTGGGCGACAGTTCGCTCAAATGCGCCGGAATCACGCCCCACGCGCCTTGTACGCAGAACTGCATCAGAAACGCTCCAGTCACGAGCAAGCCGACGCGTGGCGCATAGGCCCATAACGGCGTTATTAGAATCCCGCCAATCAGCGCCAAGACGATCGCTCGACGGCGTCCGATCCGGTCCGAAATCATTCCCACGAACACGCCTCCAGTGATCGCCCCAAGCATCGAGATGGCCGATATGAGCGAACGTTCCACCGTGCCGAACTTCCAAAAGCGCTGCAGAAACGTCGGGTACATGTCCTGAGTGCCATGCGATGCGAAATTCATTCCCGTCATCAGCAGGGTGAGATAAAGAAACAGCTTCCAATGCTTCGCGATGCTGCCGCCGAGCTCGCCCCAGCTCTCCTGTTTCGACTTCTTCCAAACCTCGGACTCCTTCACGCGAACACGCACAAACAAGGCGAGCAGCGCAGGCAGACCCCCAAGGAAGAACAACGGCCGCCAACCCCAGCGGTCAAACACAAACAGGTAGGAAACAGCCGCCAGCAAGTTGCCGAGCGCATATCCCTGTTGCAGAACTCCGGACAGCAGGCCGCGCCATTTCGCGGGAACCTTCTCCATGGCGAGCGAAGCGCCGACGCCCCACTCGCCTCCCATGCCGATCCCAAACAGGGCGCGCAGCACGAGAAAGGCTGTGAAGTTGGGCGCGAACCCGGTCGCAACTTCAACCACTGAGTAGAAGATGAGGTCGATCATCAGCGGCAATCGCCTGCCATACCGATCTGCCATCAAGCCAAAAAGAAAAGCGCCGACAGGACGGAACGCCAAAGTCAGCGTGATGGAAAGCGCCACAGCCGCATCGGACTGGTGAAATTCCTTTCCGATAGCCGTCAGGCAAAATGCGACGAGGAAGAAGTCGAAAGCATCCAGAGTCCAGCCGAGGAAGCTCGCAATCAACGCGGCCCAGTGATCCGCCGGAGCCGCAGCTGCGGCCGTGTTCTCCATCCAGTACCTATCGTTCGCCGCGGCCGCTTGCCGACGCGTTGGGTTCCCAAAGTGTCTCGGAAGCGCCAAGGGTGTGATTCACCCAGCGGCTCCAGACGAAGAGCGCATCACTCAGCCGGTTCAGGTACTGAATGGTTTCACGCGGCACATCCTGCTCTTTGGCGAGGGAGACCAGCAAGCGCTCGGCCCTTCTGCAGACCGTGCGGCAAATATGCAATTCAGCGTCGAGCCGGCTCCCTCCCGGCAGCACGAATGACCGCAGCGGCTCGAGTTCTTCATTCGCCTGGTCAATCTCGCGCTCGAGTTGCTCCACGTCCGCGCCGGTCACTCGAGCCTGTTTCGGATGCACATCCTGCGGAAGGGTGGCGAGAATAGATCCGAGATTGAACAACTCGTGCTGAACGCGCTTCAGAATAGCGGCGAAATTTCTGAAACGCTCCACACGACCGGACAATTCGTCGGCTGTGACGCGCGCGGCCCCGACGAACGCGTTCAGCTCGTCAACGGCGCCGTAGCAATCGATCCGCGGATCGTCCTTCGCGATACGCTGGCCGCCCGCCAGATGCGTTTGCCCCGCGTCGCCCATGCGTGTATAAATTCGGTTGAGAGCTATCCGCGGCTCGTCGAACGTTTGATCGCCCATGTCGTCGTCCACTTTCTGAGTCTAGGCGAAGCAAAGCTCCGGAACTGCACGAGAGGACGCTGTGATGTGGCTTTGTCGGCTAGTCTGCGACTATGAGCACAACGAAGCTTCCCGGAACGGGTGTTGGGCGAAATCGCAACTCTTCTGAGGTTTCCCCGGTTCTCAAACCGAACTGCGCGGTGGGCAAATAGATGCGGCCCGTTGCGGGATCAAGAGCTAAGGTGCGGGCTCCCGGCAGAGTGTTCAGCGTTTGCGCAACCGAAAGCCCGCCTGAAAGGAGCTGCTTCACCACGGTGAGCGTGCCACTCCCGCTGGCTACGAAGATCAGCTTGCGTTGCGGATCCACGGCCAGGTCTCGCGAGCCTTCTTGAACTTCGATTGAAGCGACTAACTCTCCAACGGACGTATCCAGCGCGATCAGCTTCCGGTTCTCACAAACCGAGTAAACGCGCCCCTGTGCGCGATCAATCCCGACGCCAGCGGGGCCCACGCAGTTCGGCGCCGGCCAGTTCGCGGTTATCTTGCGCGAGCCGGTGTTGATTCGCACAATACGATTGGTTTCTTGCAGGCTGACAAACAGCGCTCCTTTGCCGTCCGCGGCTGCATCCGCCGGTTTGCCGGCGAGCGAAACAGTGCCTGAGATCCGATTCGAAACGGCATCAATCGCAATGACGCTGTTGCCTCGCTCGGTAAGGACAAACAGCGCTCGACTGGCGGGGTCGAAGACAGCCGCATTTGGATGGGCTCCCAAGGGAACCGTTGCAGTGATGCGAAGAGTAGAGCGGTCGAATGCATACACAATTCCCGCAGCGCCATCGGTGATCCATCCTCGGGCACCCGCTTGATCCAGGCATACTGAATGAACGTTTCGCGCTCCACCGATCTCGCCTATTTTCTTGCCGGTTTCAGTGTCGAGCACCACTACGCGACTGCTGCGAGAAACGTAAAGCCGGTGATGTTCGGGATCGACAGCGAGGCGGTCCTCCCGAAGCATCGTGGCGTCCGGCAATCGGGTATCGACGGAATGAGGTGGCAGACCTGTGGCGCCGGTCAGGAGAAAGGGCTGGTACGCAGGCGGAAGATCAGGCTCGGCAAAGTCTGCGACTTCCTGCGTGGCAAACGGGGCGGGATTGCTGTCGCTGGCAAATTCCGGGGCGCCGTCCGTCATCGCGGGCGGAAGCACTGCATAGATGCTCTTTTCCTGCGGGCTGGTGAAATAGGTTCCGGTGCTGTCGATCGCGGCGTATTGCGCCGACAAGAAGTAGTTGGGTCCCGGTTTGCCGTCGGCTGTTATGATCCCTTTCGACAGCAGGTTTGAAACGGTTTGGCCGGCTTTCGGCTGATACGTAGCGTACACATGATCGAAGCTGCGATTTTCGCCAATGATGACGATAACGTGCTTGATAGGGGTGGTGGTTTTGTCCGCGGCCGCCTCAGCCGCGAAAGCTGGTTGGGGAACAAATGCAAACACTTGAATCGCGGCGAGCGCCAGCACGCCGCACTTGTAGCCAAAATCGCCATTCTTGAAAGTCACTGATTTTCCTCCCGGAACGATACCGATCTGGTTGCCTTAAGTCGCGTCTTGCCGAGCGAGAAATCCGGCTCAGCTTCCGCCAGCTTAATCAGCGACTATGAATTGCGTGTGAAAAACTCGTTCAAGTTCCGCAATTTTGCGGAAACAATAAATTCCTTCCGAAATTTGTTATCCAATGACGTTGTAGGGCCGCATCATCTCGTTATCTTCATGTTCGAGGATATGGCAGTGCCACACATACCGGTATTCCTGCCCTGCTGACACTTTCATTCCGCGGGGCAGGTCAAATTTCTGAATGATCCGCGTGACGTAGCCGGGATAGGATTTTACGGTGTCTTTCATCGCGGGGCGCTCGTTAGTCTCAGGCGCAATCGGCCGGCCCGTCAGCAGGAGCTTGCCGGTCTGCAAGTAGGTGGGAACATCGAAGGTTTGCCGGTTCAGCACCTGAAACCGAACCAGGTGAAGATGGATCGGGTGGACGTCACCTGTGGTATTCGCGAAAGACCAGATCTCTGTTGTGCCAGCTTTCGGATCTTCGGTAATGGGTTCGTGCCAGCGAGTATTCCCCAGAAGCCCAATGACGACGTAGCCGTCGGAGGGCCGCTCGATTTCAGTTATAGCCAGGATTCGTTCACGCTCGGCGAGCGAAGGGTCCAGAGGCTCGAAAGGGGCCAAACTATCCGGCAATTCGCCAGCGTCATTTTTAGAGAGAGGCCTGTTGACTTTAAAGAGCAGAACGTCGCTGGGAACAATCTGGCCGCCCATGGTGTAAGGAGCCGGTGCGTCGTTCAACAACGCAAACGATTGATCGCGGAATGCTGAAAAGTCAATTACGACATCCAGACGCTCACCGGGCGCGATCAAAAGGTAATGAAGACGAACAGGACGAGGCAGGAGGCCGCCGTCCGAACCGATTTGATGAAAAACCGGGACTTCTGCATTTTTGTCCAGAACCTTTTCGGACGTGTCCGTCAGCGCTAGCCGCAGATGATAGAAGCGCGAATTCGAGGCGTTCAAGAATCGTAACCGATATTTGCGCGGCTCGACATCCAGGAATGGAGCGGCTCTGCCGTTCACGCAAATCACGTCTCCGAAGAATTCCTGAATCCAGATAGGGTGAGTGCCGTTCACAACGCGTGGATAGAGGAGAGTGCCGTCGGCCTGGAATTGCCGATCCTGAAGCATGAGCGGTATTTCATAAGGTCCGCTGGGCAGGCGCAGGGCATCTTCGGCGTCTTCGCGAATCACATAAAAGCCCGCAAGCCCCGCGTATATATTCAGGCGCGTGATACCGATGCAGTGATCGTGGTACCAGAGAGTTGCCGCACATTGATCGTTCGGGTATTGCGATACGGGAGACGTAAAACCTGGGCCCGTCTCCCCGTGCGCGGTGAACCACGCATCGGGGTAGCCATCGCTCTCCGGAGGAACTGCGGCTCCATGGAGATGAGCAACCGTTCGCACTGCAGGCAAGCTTATTTCAGCTCCGTGAATGCTGTTGTCGACGGGCAATAGGTGTCTAGCGGGCAAGCTGTTCGTCCACTTCACTGCGACGGGATTGCCGCGGCGAGCTTCGATCGTAGGTCCCGGCCAATTTCCGTTGTAGCCCCACAGAGTGGTCGGCGGAAGATCGCGATGAATTTTCTGCCGGCATAGGCGTGCATCGATAGTGATTGGC
>JBAUUG010000655.1:0-12036 GCA_049582585.1 Bryobacteraceae bacterium
TACGTTCACCACCGACGACGGAGATATCGCGACGAAGTGTCCAACCGAAATCGCAATTACGGATCGGCGCGAGAACGAATTGGCGAAGCTGGGTTTTATTCCGCTCTGTTACTACAAAGGAACGGACACGGCGGTGTTCATGGGCGCGCAGTCGGCGCAGAAACCGCAACTGTACTTAGATGAGGATGCGAATGCAAACTCTCGCCTCTCGACGCAGCTCCAGTACATTCTTGCCTGTTCCCGATTCGCTCATTTTCTGAAAGCGATGATGCGCGATAAAGTCGGCAGCTTCATGTCGCGGGATCAATGCGAGGCCTTCCTTAACAAGTGGATCTCGCATTACGTGCTGCTGGATGATATGGCATCGCAAGATATGAAGGCCAAGTATCCGCTGCGAGACGCGCGGATTGAAGTGACGGAAGTCGCGGGTAAACCGGGGACTTACAACGCGGTTGCCTTCCTGAGGCCGCACTTCCAATTGGAAGCGTTGTCGGTATCCTTGCGGCTGGTTGCGAAGTTGCCCGCTGCTAAGGGTTAGCGGTATCCCGGTTAAAGCGAGCGCTTGGTTGGAACGGCGATTGCAAGGTAGGAATTGATTCGAATGCCAAGGCGTTCGGGCGAGATGAAGACACTCACAGAAGGAGAGATATATGTTTAACGCGTTCGTGAAATTCGGTGACATCAAGGGTGATAGCACCGACAAAGACCACAAAGATTGGGCCGTGATTACGGGCTTCAGGCACTCAATCAGCCAACCGGCATCCATGCTGCAGAATGCGTCGGGAGGCCGCACCGCGGAGGCCGTCGAGTTCTCCGAGTTCGAGGTGGACAAGCCGCACGATGGCGCTACACCAAAGCTGTATGAAGCGGCCTGCAAGGGGACGCACATTCCCGAGGTTACGATCGAACTAGTGAAAGCCGGCGGCAGTCCGGTGAAATACACTCAGATCAAGTTGAAAAACGTGCTGCTCAGCGGCATAGTCCACAACGGCGATCCAAACGGCACGAATCAGTTTCCAACTGAAACGGTCAAGATGACGTTCCAGGCAATCGAGTGGACCTTCACGAAACAGAAGGAGACCGGCGAAGCAGCGGGCAACATTGCCACCAAGTGGAATGTGGTCCAAGGAGCGGCGGCGTAGCGCTCGTTCTGACAGTTAGCGCTTGTTGAGCGCTTGAATGCCGACATCGCCCCCGATCATCGACGAGCTTCTCGATCCTATCTCGGCAGATCGTCCTGCCGGAGAGGATCTCCGCTGGACCCAAGAGTGGGACCGGATCAGAGAGGCTCGTCGCGCGGACGAAGCTCTCAATAGCGGCAAATGGGAGAAGCGAGAAAGAAAGACCGCGGAGTGGCCGCTGGTTCAGCAACTGGCGAGCGCCATGCTGCAGACGCGGTCAAAAGACCTGCAGCTTGCCATGTGGCTCACTGAAGCCAATACAAAGCTGCAGGGATTTCCGGGTCTTCGTGACGGCTTGCATCTGGTCCGGGAGCTGATGGTCCGCTTTTGGGACGCCGGGCTGTTTCCGCCTGTTGAAGATGGGCCTCAAGACCGATCGGGCCCCTTCGATTGGATGAACGAAAAGCTCGTCGATGCCGTGGTTGAGATTCCGATTACGCGACATTCAGATGGCAATGATGACTACAACCTGCTGAATCTGCGTGACGCTCGCTTGGTCGGGTCGGAAAAGAGCTGGAAGACGGCTGACGGAGACATTCTCGACGAGAACAAGAAGAAGGCGTTCGACGCAGCTCTTGCCGCAGGCCGAATATCACTGGATCTGTTCCGCGCAGCAGCCAGAGAGACGAAACGTGCCGATTTCGAGGAGCTGAGTTCGGAATTCCACGACGCATACCAGGAATTTAAGGAACTCGAGAGCCTCATAGAACAGAAATTCGGCGATACGGCGCCTAGCCTGAAGGACTTTCGGGGAGCGATGAACGACATCAAGCAAGAGCTTTCGGATCTCCTCGAAGAGAAGCGGAAGCAAGAACCAAATGTCTCGCCGGTTATCGAAAAAGATAACGTAAGCCAGCCTTTGACGCGTGGAGAGCAGATGACCATCCGGATGCCCTTAACAGGCTGGATCTCTCAGGCCGCCCAGAGTGCGGCCGGTACATCCTGGCAAGAGGCTGAACGGCTGGTCCGATCCGGCGAAGTAGACACGGGTCTTGCCGAGATGATCAGGCTAGCAGCGAACGAGACCAGTGGCCGCAATCGCTTTCAGCGCAAATTGCTGCTGGCTGAGGTCTGTCTCGCCAGCAAACGGGAGCGCCTCGCGCGAGCCATTCTCGAGGAGCTGGCGGAGCAAATTGACAAGTTTCAACTGGAGAACTGGGAGACTTCCGACGTGATCGCCGGCGTCTGGACGCGCCTGTACGAACTATATAAGCGGGGCGGCGATTCCTCCGACGCCGAACACGCCGCCAAACTGTACGGGCGCCTCTGCCGATTGGATCCATGGCAGGCCCTCACTTGCGCCGAATGACGCCTCGATGGCTTTTTCCCTGCTGGATCAACTAACTGAACCGGAAGGCGCTTCAAGAGCTAAGCTGCATCCCGACTCGCTCGAGTACATCCGATCGTTGAAGGCCTCGCTCTGCCAGGATTTGAACGCGCTATTGAACACGCGCCGCGCCGAGGAGGACTTCGATTCCAGCTTCGACCAGGCGACGAATTCATTGCTGACCTTCGGGATTGCCGATTTCACTTCTCTGAATCTCACCAGCGGTATTGATCAAGAACGCGTCCGCTACTCGGTAGAACGCGCCATTCGACAGTTCGAACCGCGGCTGACTAGGGTGAGCGTTTCGCTGGACGAGCCGAACACAGCGAATCCGGTTTTGCGCCTGCATATCGAAGCGATTCTAAGAATCGAATCCCGGCGGGAAGCTGTGTCGTTCAGCGCGGCTCTTTCCCGCGATTCGCGCCGGATCGCGGTCTCAGGGGCGGATTGATGAAAGACGATCTGCTGCCCTATTACCAGCAGGAATTGACGTTTATCCGGCAGATGGCCGCGGAGTTTAGGGACAAGTATCCCGGAGTGGCGGGAGGGCTGCTGCTGGATACAAATACGTGCGAAGATCCACATGTTGAACGCCTGATTGAAGCGTTTGCGCTGCTGGCTGGCCGAGTACGCCACAAGCTGGACGATGAATTTCCGGAAATTACCGAGGCCTTGCTGGAGGTGCTCTATCCTCATTACCTGCGGCCGATTCCATCGCAGGCAATTGTGCAGTTCCGGCTCGACCCGGGTCAAAGCGCCGTCACGGCAGCGATTGATGTGCCGACCGGAACGACCATCCATAGCAAGCCGGAGGATGGAAATGTCTGTTCGTTCCGAACTTGCTATCCGGTGAAGCTGTGGCCGCTGCGCGTGACGGGAGCATTGGTTTCAACGACGAATCGATTCGCCTCTCCCGGCGCATCCGCCGACGTAGCCGGCGTAATTCGCATTCAGATGGAGTGCCTGGGCGGGGTGAGACTTTCGCAGTTGCCGCTCGATTCGATCCGCTTTTACCTGGATGGAGAGAGCGCCGCAGTCCATACGCTCTACGAGTTCCTTTTTCTGAACGCCTTACGTGTCACGTTGCGCGCCTTACCGGCTAAAGAGGGAGCACAAGCGATTCTTCCGGCGAACAGCTTACGCCAGGTTGGATTCAATGTTCAGGAAGGCGTGCTGCCCTATTCGGACCGAAGCTTTTTAGGATACAGGCTGCTGCAAGAGTACTTCAGTTTTCCCGAGAAATTTCTCTTTTTCGATTTAGTTGGCCTGGATCGCATTGCACTGAGCGAGTTCGGCAGCGCATTCGAGATCCTGATTTCCCTGAAAGCAGCGGATTACAAACATCGCTTGACAGCGTTAGAACAGGCCGTCACGGGAAGCACGTTCCAGCTTGGCTGCACTCCGATGGTGAATCTGTTCGAGCAAATTGCCGAACCCATTCGCGTGTCGCATACCAAGACCGAATACCGGGTGATCGCCGATCAGCATCGGCAGCTGAATACAGAGATTTACTCGGTTGACCGGGTGGCCTCCATGAACTCGTATGAAGAGGAGCCTAAAGTCTACGCGCCTTTCTATTCGTTGCGGCACGGGCGTGATGAAGAAAATCAGCGTTTCTGGTACACTCACCGGCGCGCTTCGTTCCGCAAGAACGACAACGGCACGGAAGTTTATCTTTCGCTGGTGGACCTGGATTTCAGACCTGCCGTCCCGCCGGTGGACCTCTTGACGCTGCATGTAACCTGCACGAATCGTGATCAAGCTTCAAAAATCAGGCTCTCGGGAGAATTCGATGAATTAGAGACCGAAGGCGCCGGATTGGTGAGTGTACGGTGCGTTCGGAAACCGACGCAGACCGCTCGTGCTCCGCTGCGAAAGAGCCAGCAATGGCGGCTGATCTCGCACATTTCTCTGAACTATCTTTCGATTGTGGAAGGAGGCCGCGAAGCGCTGCAGGAGATTCTTCGCCTTTATGATTTCAACGACGATCCGGCGATTCGCAAGCAGATTGCGGGAATCGTCAAAGTCGGCAGCAAGCCTTGCATCAGCCGGGTGGTTTCGGAAGCAGGAGTCGCATTCTGCCGCGGCACGGAAGTAACCATCGAGTTCGATGAAAACGAATACGCCGGCGCAGGCGTGTTTCTTCTGTCCTCCGTGCTGGAAAGATTTTTGGGGTTGTACGCGGCGGTAAATTCATTTAGCCGATTAAACGCGAGGACGAGTAAAGGAGTGTTGAAACAATGGGCGCCTCGAGCGGGCGATCAGATACTTCTCTAGAAGAGGCGCTGTTTGAGCGCGGGTTCGAATTCGACTTCTTCCAAGCGGTTCGCCTGCTGGCGCGGATTTTTCAAGAACGGGAATCCGTCGGAGGGCCGGCGCGCCCATCTGAAGAAATCGTGCGTTTTAGAGCGTGGCAATCGCTGGCATTCCCGGCAAGCGCGATCGATTACATCGAAGGAAACGGCGATCGAGGCAGCCCGGTGCGCATGACGGTGACGTTTTTGTCGCTGACAGGAATACAGGGTGTGCTTCCGGTCTACTACACCGACCGGATGATCGCCGCGAAGGGCGCCAAGAACGAGGCCCTGGCAGATTTCTTCGACATATTCAATCACCGCCTCGTCTCGTTGTTCTTCCGCGCCTGGCAGAAACATCGTCCGCCCGTACTCTACGAATCGGCTGCGCTCGAGGGGCGTCGGCCCGATCTGTTCACGCATTCGCTCTTCGACCTGATCGGGATGGGTACCCAGGGGCTACGCGGCCGCATGCGGATAGACGATGAGAGGCTGCTGCTGTATTCCGGCCTGATTGCGCAGCGGCCCCATTCGGCTAGCGCGCTTGAAGGCATACTGCGCGACTACTTCTCTATTCCGATCCAGATCGACCAATTCTTAGGCAGTTGGTACGAGCTTGAAGATCCGGACCGCTGCTACCTGGCCCCTGAGGCAGAGCGAAACCAGATTGGCGTGGGGGCGTTCCTTGGCGACAAAGTTTGGGACCAGCAGGCGCGATTCCGGATTCGCGCCGGGCCGATGAGCCTTGCACGTTTCCGAGATTTCCTTCCGGGCGGTGGGGCGATTGAAGAATTGAAGCAGCTGACGCGATATCTTGCCGGGCAGGCGTTGGCTTTCGACGTGCAACTGGTTCTGAGAGCTCCGGAGGTTCCGGATCTCCGGCTGACGGATAAAGGGCCTGAGGCTCCGCGTCTGGCCTGGACGAGCTGGCTCAAGACTTCGGAGTTTCAATACGATGCCGGTGATGCAGTGTTTGCGTATTTGAACTGAGAGGCGCGAACCCATGGCTGCGAAGAGAACTCCGGGAGCGACCTGCCAGGCGCAAAGGCCCGCCCAGGTACAGGACGGAACCATGTGCGTAGCGGCGTCGCCGGCGCCGGGACCCGTGGGAGTTCCGACCGCAGCCGCTTCCAGCGCTCAATCCGCCAGAATCACTCAAGAGATTTCCTTCTCCCTCGGAGCGGAGATGACATGGGATGCGGCGGTCCGGGAATTCTACAAACGCGCTGCTCAAGCCATTCGAGCACAGGCCAATGAGCTTGTAACAAACGGCGCATTGACGGCAGAGCAAGCCAAGCTTTGGGCCAACGGGCAGCGAAATGCCCTGATCATGGCGACTCGGGACAAAACGAGCCCGATCGGGAAGGCGATCGCTGAATGGATTAAGCCGAGCGCCAAGTTGAAAACGGTTCAGCAGCTTGAAGAACTGGGAAAATCAGCGGCAGGGATCATCGAAAGTAGCGGGAAGACGAACCCGTGGGTCAACCGGGTGCTTATCGGCTGCCGCTATGCAGGCCCCACCATGATGGTCGTCAGTCTCAGTGTGTCGGCGTATCGGGTCGCCGCCGCGCCCGAAAACCAGCGTTGGGGCGTTGCTGCGGGAGAGTCGGGCACCCTAGGTGGATCGCTTCTGGGCGCTTGGGGAGGAGGGGTGGCCGGCTGCGAAGCCGTGGGTGCGTTGGGAACAGTCGTACCAGGTGTTGGCAATGCCGCGGGATGCATTGTGGGAGCGATTGGCGGAACCATTGGCGGCGCGGTGCTTGGCGGTTGGGCCGGCCACCACGTGGGCGACTTCGTATACCGCTCGCTAGACGGCTCGAATGGACATAATGCAACTGGAGCAACGGCGCGATGAGCCGAACCTTTCGCGTTCCGAATGACTACCTTGCCGACGACCAGGTGGGCTGTATCCTCAACTTCGCCACGAATCTGGTTGGCGACCGGTCAGCCATTCGGAGTATGAGCTATCACATTCTCGGTATCGAAGACCTCGCCAAAAAAGAGGAAGCGGCGGCAATGTTAAGGTCTCTCGAGGCTCAGCACTGGGCGGCTGTGGCCGGACACCGGGAGCTGGCCGGAACGAATAACCTGCTGGTGGCAATCATTCTGCATATTGACGCTGTGGCATTGCGGGTGCATGATTATTGGATAGCCATGCGGAGCCCATTCGAATACCTGGAGTCTGCGTCGCTGATCGGGGCCGGCGAAATACAGCGTTCGCCGGATATCGCTATGTCGCCGTTGCCGATGGAACCCGTTGCGGGCAATAAGGATTGAGCATGCCCTCCTACGTCCAGGCAAATCGCCGCATCGCGATCTCTACTCCTCTAGGCAAGGACGTGCTGCTGTTGCGCGGCTTCACGGGCGGCGAAGCCATCTCGCAAATGTTTTCCTTTGATCTGGACCTCGTGTCGGAGAATGATTCACTGAAGTTCCAGGATGTAGTCGGCCAGAATGTCACGCTGCGAATTTTCGATGCGGATGGCGAGGAGCGGAGCTGGAACGGCTTCATCAGCCGGTTCTCACAGGGCTCGCAGGACCGGCGGCTAACGGCCTATCGCGCCCAGATGGTTCCCTGGCTGTGGTTTCTGACTCGCACGGCGGATTGCCGGATCTTCCAGAATCAAAAGGTTCCTGACATTATCCAAAAGATTTTTAAGGATCTTAACTTTCACGATTTCGAGCTGCGGCTCTACGGCGATTTCACGCCGCGGGACTATTGTGTTCAGTACCGCGAAACCGACTTCAATTTCGTCAGCCGGCTGATGGAAGAAGAAGGCATCTACTATTACTTCCGCCACGAGGCCGGGAAGCATGTGCTGGTTCTCGCCAACGATCCGGCGGCGCACGAGCCTTGTCCAAAGCAAACTGAGGCTCGATACGACTTGCACGGCGGAGGCAGCAGCTACGAGGACGTCATAACGGAATGGCGGTATGAAGAGGAATTCCGGCCAGGAGCGTGGTCGCAGACGGATTACAACTTTGAGACGCCAAGCACGAGCCTTGCGGTGAGCGTCAAGGGGAAGAATCCGTACGAGATTTATGATTATCCCGGCGAGCATCGCGTGCGGTCTGAAGGCGACAGGTTGGCGCGCATACGTCTTCAGGAGCAAACGGCCGCGCTAGCGGTGAGTCACGGGTCGAGCGTTTGCCGACACTTTTCGACCGGATTCAAGTTCACGTTGAAAGATCATTATCGAAGCGATTTGAATCAGGCGTATCTGCTCACGTCGGTGCAGCACATAGCCACGCAAGGCGATTACGGCAGCGGATCGGGCGATGACGAGGAGCTGACGTATCAGAATCGCTTCCAGTGCATTCCATTTTCTGTTCCGTTCCGGCCCTCGCGGGTGACGCCGCAGCCTTTCGTGCAGGGCTGCCAGACTGCAGTAGTAGTCGGCCCGGCGGGCGAAGAGATCTATACCGACAAGCACGGGCGCGTGAAGGTGCAATTTCACTGGGACCGCGAGGGCAAGCGCAACGAAAGCAGTTCCTGCTGGATTCGCGTGTCGCATCCCTGGGCGGGCAAAGGGTGGGGATCGGTTTCTATTCCACGGATCGGGCAGGAAGTGATTGTCGATTTTCTGGAAGGCGATCCGGACCAGCCGATTATCGTCGGGCGCGTTTATAACGCGGAGCAGGGCGTACCCTTTGGCATGCCCGCCGGGGCGATGGTTAGCGGAATTAAATCAAATAGCACGAAAGGCGGCGGCGGGTATAACGAGATTTCACTGAATGATACGAAGGGCACCGAGCTGATTAACATTCACGCTCAATATGATCAGCAGAAGAAGGTTGAGCACGATGAACGGGTGAATGTCGGGAATGACCGGACGGAGAGCGTCGGGCATGACGAGAAGATCACGATCGGGAATAATCGCACAGAAAAAGTCGGGGTCAACGAGAACATAACAATCGGCAGCAACCGGACGGAATCAGTCGGCGCGAATGAAAACATTTCGATCGGCAGCAATCGGACAGAAACCGTCGGAGGCAATGAGACGATCTCGATTGGCAGCAATCGAACAGAAACGGTGGGGTCGAATGAATCTATTACGGTTGCACTTACTCGAACGCGAAATGTTGGTGTAAATGAGATGGTAAACGTCGGTGCTGCCCAGGAGATTACAGTCGGTGGACTCCAGGCCGTCACGGTGGGACTCACCCGCGCGGTATCAGTAGGCGTGTCTCAGAGTGTAAGTATCGGAACCAGCCTCACCGAAAGTGTCGGCACGAATCGCACCGAAAATATCGGGGCGAACCAAAGCGTCACAGTCGGCTCAAACCTTTCGGAGAATGTCGGCTCCGACCACAGTGTTACGATTGGCAGCAATCTTACAGAGAGTATCGGCTCCGACCACAAGAATAGTGTCGGCGGAAGCCGTACGACCAATGTTTCCTCCGATGACAAGCTGGAGGTCGGTTCGAATCTGACGATCAGCGCCGCCAGCCAGATCACACTTGAGACCGGCTCTTCCAAAATTGTGATGAAATCGGGAGGCCAGATCGAGATCAGCGGCATGAGCATCGAAATCAAGGGCAGCACATCGGTGAAGGCCGAAGCCGTGACCATTAACGTCGAAGCCAGCGGGATCCATACGATCAAAGGAAGTCTGGTGAAGATCAACTGATGATCATCGATGAACACTGTACTGCGCTTTGTATTGGCGGTGCTTGCCGTGTGGCGAGTCACGCACTTGATCGCGAACGAGAGCGGGCCGTGGGATGTTTTTCTAAAGCTTCGGCAGCTGGGCGGACCAGGCATCATCGCCGAGCTGCTGTCCTGTTTTTACTGTTTGAGCATTTGGGTATCGCTGGTATTCGTTTGGTTCATTCCCGGCGGAGTAATCGAGCGAATTGTGACTTGGTTGGCGCTTTCCGGAGCAGCCATTCTGCTGGAGCGGGCAACGGGCGACCATGTAAGTCTGAACATCGAGGATAAGTGATGGCCTGTTGTGGACAAACAAGTGCAGGGCACTTGACGATAACCCAAGAGGATATCGAAAAAGGTTTGGCGCTACGTGTGGAATATCTCGGCGGAAGAACGGTGACGATAAAGGGTGCCACCACAGGCCGCGACTATACCTTTTCGGGCATGCACCGCATCCAGGATGTGGATCCGCGGGACACGGCAGGATTGTTTCGCGACGGCATGTTCAAGCTCAAAGGCATAACCAGGGGGAAGGAATAATGGGCCGGCCAGCAGCACGGTTGGGAGATTCCACCATGCACGGATCCCCCTTGCTAGGCGCCGCCTGTACGACTGTACTGATAGGGGGCAAGCCAGCCTGGCGCATTGGCGACCAACACACTTGTTCGATACCGAACGCGCCTCCGCCCGCCTGCGATGGCGCGCCCCACGGTCCCGGCGTAACCGCTCCCGGCGGCGGCGGTGGCGAGGGCGTCACGTTGATTGGTGGCAAACCTGCCGCTTGCTTGGGTGACATCGTGATGGAGCCGCACGCCATCATCCCGCTGCCTCCGCCGAACAATATCGTTGCCGGGGAAATGACGGTCTTAATTGGGCAGGGAGGCGGGGGTGGCGGTTGCAGTGCAGGCGGCACTTGACCGTAATGCGGTCCCCCGTGCGGGGATATGCCCAAGCCCCTGATTGCCAGCATGTTGCACTTTAACGTCAGCAACGGAGCGACTTGCTTCTCAGCAGTGGATTTTTCATTGCCGGGGTTTATTCCCTTTGATTTTGAACGAAGCTATAAGAGCACGCTCGGCACGTGCGGTTGCCTGGGCTGGAATTGGATCACGCCGTTAGATGTGGCCCTCTGGCGCGATGAGTCCGGATTTCATTACCGCGACCAGTGGGGATATGTTCACGACCTGAGCCAACCCCCGTCGAAACCGCCCGACGACAGGCTCGTCCGACTATGCGCACTCGACAACGCCGTGCTCGTCACCACAACTACAGGTCTCAGCTGGCGCTTTGTCGAGTTCAACGAAAGCTATCTGCTGGATAGGATCGAAGTTGCGAGCGGTAAAGCCTTGACCCTTGATTACGATAGGTCGGGACTGGTTTACCTAATTACTGACTCCTTTGGTCGCCGGATCGCCGTTCAACACCAAGGGCTACGAATTGCCGAGTTTCAGTTCCTCTCATCGAGTAGCCGAAACCCTGTAACTCTGGCTCGATACGCCTACGATCACTTGAACAACCTCAAGACAGTCTGGGACGCAAACGGCGACCCTTGCCACTTCCGCTACGACGCCCATTTGATTCTCGAATACCAGAACCGAATTGGAGGATCTCAATATGCTTCCTACGATTCACAAGGCCGCTGTGTCCATATGTGGTGCAACACTGGCGAACGGGCAAGGACTATCCGTTATGATGACCGCCGCAGAACCGCTGCCGTTACCGATTCGCGCGGCGCAACGACCGTATACCGATCGAATGAGGCGGGATATGTCACTCAGGAGATCAGTGTTAGCGGTGAACTCAAGTCTAACGTCCTCGACGAAAAAAACGCGTTGATCGCCACACTGGACGAGATCGGCAACCCCAAACTCACTACCTTATACGATCACGAGAGCCGCATTCTGATTGTGTCGGACGCAGGAGGGGCGACGACAATTTTCGAGCATGACGAACAGGGCCGCCTCCTTTCGCAAGTAGATGCTTGCGGTGCTAAGTGGCAGTGGTTTTATGACGAACAAGGTCGGGTCAAACGCGCCATGCGGCCCTCAGGCGCCGAGGTCCACTTCGCCTACGATGCCGAGGGTTTCCTCGTCGCGAGGACGGATAGCTTGGGTAACACATTAACCCAGAGCCGCTCCGTGGACGGAACGCGTTTCACAGTGGAGGACTCAAGCGGTCTCTTGATCGAGTACCAATATGACGAACTGGGGCGATCGATCGGCGCCGTAGATGCTAACGGGCCGCGCTACTCCTTAGTTAGGGACGCGGCAGGGCGGTTGATCCGATGCATCTGGCCCGACAACAAACTCGTACAGTATGAATACGATGCCGAAAGCAATCTCGTGGCGGTTATCGATGAAATAGGAAATCGTGCGACATTTTCGGTCGATTCCTTCGGGAGATGCCGAACTTACACGAGCCCCTTGGGACAATCCATCAGGATCGCGTACGATTCCGAAGGCGATATCGTACAGGTAACTAATGAAGCGAACGAGGCTTATTACTTCGAATACGACTTATTGGGACGAGTCGTCCGCCAGATCTTTCCAGACGGCACATGGGAGTCGTATACATATGACGCTC
>JBAUUG010000656.1:0-2294 GCA_049582585.1 Bryobacteraceae bacterium
CCAACGTGCCGATTCCCAAAATTGAAGCCCGCGTTGATCGGATTCTTTGTTGCTTTGATGGGCCTGATTATTGCGCTTGCATGCGTGAATCTCGCCAATATGCTGATGGCACGCGGGGCTAATCGCCGAAAGGAGCTGTCGATTCGCCTGGCGGTCGGGGCTAGCCGTTTTCGGCTTGTCCGCCAGATGATAAGCGAAGGCATTTTGCTCTCACTGTTGGGCGGCTTGGCAGGATTCGCACTCGCCTACGGTCTCGGGGTGTTGGGTTCTCACTTCACGCCGCCGACGACGGTGCCGCTCGAATCCAATTTCAACTTGGATTGGCGCGCAGCCGTTTTCGCATTCGGCCTCGCGATCGTGTGCGGCGTCGGATTCACCCTCGCGCCCGCCCTCCAAGCGACGAAAGCCGATCTGACCCCCGCGCTGAAAGAGGGCTCCGCGCTTCAGACGCCTGGTTACCGGCGCTTCAGTCTGCGCAACTTGCTGATGGTAGCCCAGGTTGCCGCGTCTCTCATGCTGATGTTGATGACCGGGTTCCTGGTGCTGGGTATCAGCAAGTCAACCAGCATCCAAACCAAGTTCGATCCGAACACGATGGAGCTTTTGTCTCTTGATCCGGTGCGTGACGGCTACTCGCCTGAAAAGGCGCGAGCTCTGTTCGAGAATCTTCCAGAACGGCTCAAAGCCGCCGGCACGGCGCGCAGCATCGCCCTGGCCGCGCAGCCGCCCTTTTCGGGCGAAGTTGAACCCACGCCGCTATCTGCGGAGGACTCGCCGGGCGCTTCGCCGGTATTGCATTCCGTGGTCGAGAAAACTGTAGGTGCGCTCTATTTTGCCACGCTCAGCGAGCCGATGCTGGCCGGCCGGGAGTTCGACGTGCGCGATCAACGGAGCCAGCCTGACGGATCTAAGACGTTCTCTTTGCCTGCGGTGCTGAATGAGAGCGCTGAACGCAAACTTTTCGGAAATCAGAATGCGATCGGGAAGCGCGTCAGGGACGACAAACAGTCCTATGAGGTAGTAGGCGTGGTCGGCGATTTGAAGGACGTAGAGGGATTTAGCCAATCCACAATTTATTTGCCGCTGACACGGCGCGATTTTGCCCGGCCGCCCGCCGGAGGCATCACCATTATGGCGCGGTCGAATGCGGGAACGGATGGGATGAGCGCTATTCGGAAGCAGATCGCTCTCATGGATCCCAATCTGAACATCCTCAATGCGCAAACGCTCGGCGCTTACCTCGATCGCAGCCGGTCCGCACTGCGGTTCTCGGTCCAAACATACGGGGGAATTGGAATGTTCGGTTTGGTGCTGGCCGCAATCGGGCTGGCGGGCGTCACCGCTTACGCCGTTGTGCAAAGGCGCAAGGAGATCGCAATCCGCACGGCGCTGGGCGCAACTAGAGTGCAGGTGCTTCGGCTGGTGCTGCGCGAAGGCACGGCTCTGGTATGCATCGGAACAATTCTCGGATTTTTGGGCGCAATCGGGCTGGCAAAACTGCTTTCGGCGCTCACGACCGTTTTTGTCGAGGCGCTTAAGGTCGGGACGGACGATTCGCGCCTGCTTGTCGGCGCGCCATTGCTCCTGGCGGCAGTGACGATGCTTGCCTGTTACGTGCCGGCACGCAGATCGGCTCGGATCGATCCGCTGCAGGCGCTCCGTGAGGAGTAAAGCCTCTATAGTTATAGTTATGCGACGGCACATTCAGCCCGCCGTCCTATGCTCGTTGCTGCTGGGGGTCTCCGTGATCGCTCGCGCCCAGGATGCCGCTGAACCCGCCGCGCCACAGCCGTCCGGCGCAACAACTCAAGCGGCTAAGTCCGAAGCCGCCAAGTCCGAAGCCGTCAAGATTATCAGCCAGTACGTGAAGGCCGCAGGCGGCGCTCGCGCGCTGTCGCGCATTCAAACGCTCTCGCTCCAAGGCGCCGCGGTTCGTGTCGCTGAATCCGCAAGCCCAACTGGCACCGAGACTGCCTCCGGCACGTACACGCTTGACACTAAGCTCCCGAACCGCTACTACTCGGAGCTCCTTATCGGCGGCCATCGTTTCATTGATGCTTACAACGGCAAGTCCGGCTGGCGCGAGGGCGGCTCCGGCGCTCCCGCCACGATGATCGGCGCCAGTTTAACCGAGATGCAGGGCGAAGCGCAAATCGCCAACACTCGTCTGGTCGACCTGAAGAAAAACAAGCTCATGCCAGCCTTCCTCGGCCACGTGCGAATCCGGGGCAAGGACGCGCTCGACGTAGAGATCACGACTGCGGCGGGCGTCAAACGCCAATTCTTCTTCGATC
>JBAUUG010000657.1:0-24617 GCA_049582585.1 Bryobacteraceae bacterium
CATGTTCTGGGGCGACCGCTTTGGCAGCCTGACCGACCCGTTCGGCCATCTCTGGGGGCTGGCGACGCACGTTGAGGATGTCACACCCGAGGAGATGAAGAAGCGCTCCGAAGCGTGGACGGCCCAGATGGCGCAAGGCGCCGGGCAAGGGAGTTAAATTTGCGCTCAAAACTCGCGCTAGTAATCTGCACAGCATTCCTCGCCGCCGGGCCTTGCCCCGGCGACGAGGGGATGTGGACCTTTGACAATCTCCCTCTGAAGCAGTTGAAGGAGAAATATAACTTCGCGCCTTCGCAAGAATGGCTCGATCATATCCGGCTGTCGTGCGTGCGCCTGAACGATGGAGGGTCGGGATCTTTTGTCAGCCCTCACGGACTGCTGCTCACGAACCACCACGTCGCGCGCGGGCAACTACAGAAGAATTCGAGCGCCGAGCACGATTACATAAAAGAGGGATTCTACGCCAAGATCCAGGACGAGGAGATGAAGTCGCCCGATCTGGAAGTGAACGTTCTGGTCTCCATGGAAAATGCCACTGCTCGCGTATCGGACGCAGTCAAGAACGTAAAAACGGCTGAGGCAGCCTTCGCGGCCCGCAGGTCAATCATTGCCCAGATTGAGCGGGAGAGTGAAAAGGGTACGGGTCTTCGATCGGATGTAGTCACGTTGTATCAAGGCGGAGAGTACTGGCTCTACCGCTACAAGAAATACACCGATATCCGGCTAGTGTTCGCACCGGAAGAACAGATTGCGTTTTTCGGGGGAGATCCGGATAATTTCACTTATCCGCGGTACGACCTCGACATGGCGCTGTTTCGGGTGTATGAGAACGGCAAGCCGATAGACAGCAAGGATTATTTGAAATGGAATCCGGCCGGCGCGAGCGATGGCGATTTAGTTTTTGTATCGGGCAATCCGGGATCGACAGAGCGGCTGGATACCATGGCGCAGTTATCGTACGAGCGTGATGTGTTAGAACCGAGCGTTCTCAAACTTATTAAGCACAGGGTCGCCGTACTCCAGGAGTATTCAACGCGAGGAGCGGAGCAGGCCCGGGAGGCGGATTCGCAAATCTTCGGCTTGCAAAACGCGCAGAAGGCGTATGAAGGGAGATATCGAGGCTTGCTCGACGCTCGCGTAATGACGAAAAAGCAGAAGGAAGAGGAAGAGTTCAAGTCGGCGGTGCTGGCGAATGCGGAGTGGAAAGCGGATTACGGCGGAGCGTGGGATGCAATTGCCGGGGCGGAGGAGAAGGCGGCCTCGCGAGCCAAACAGCAGTACTTCCGCGGACTCGATTCCCAACTGTCGGAAATTGCGCGGATTATTGTTCAGTATGTCGTCGAAGTGAAGAAGCCCGATGGCGAGCGTTTGCCCGGCTTTCACGAAGCGCAGCTAGGTTCCTTGAAATTCCAACTCTTCTCGTCCGCTCCAATTTATAAAGAGATGGAGATCGCGCGGATGACCGGAGCGCTTCAGCAGGACCTAGACGAGCTCGGGCCTGACGATCCTTTCCTCAAGCTCGTCTTGAATGGCAGCACGCCAAAGGCGGTTGCGACGGAACTGGTAAATGGAACGAAACTGACCGATGCGGCAGTGCGAAAGAAGCTGGTGGACGGGGGTGAAGCGGCGGTAGCGGCGTCTGACGATCCGATGATCGTGCTCGCTCGAAAAGTGGACCCGCTACGGCGCGAATCCATTAAATGGATGGAAGAGAACGTGGAGAGCGTCGATCAACGCGCCGGCGAGGAGCTCGGGAAGGCTGGTTTCGCGGTGTATGGAAAGTCCACGTATCCGGACGGCACTTTCACATTACGGCTCACGTACGGTCAGATGAAAGGGTATCCGATGAATGGCACGAAAGCGCCTTCGAAGACCACTTTCTACGGTCTATACGATCGCGCGACCAGTTTCAATTTCGACGGCCCTTTCTATTTGCCGTCGCGTTACCTGGAGGGACGAACGAAGATCAACCTGGCTACTCCACTCGATTTTGTTACTACCAATGACATCACAGGTGGAAATTCCGGATCACCGGTCATCAATCGAAATGGCGAGATTGTGGGGTTGATTTTCGACGGGAACATCGAATCGCTGGTGGGCGATTTCGTCTACGATCCGGAGGCGAATCGCTCTGTCGCGGTGCATACGGGCGCTATGACCGAAGCGTTGACCAAACTATATGGCGCCCAGAAGCTGATTGAGGAATTGACGCAGAACGAAGCGAAGTAGCGCGGTACGCCCACACACACAGCGTGGCTCAGGGGCAATTCTTTGGGTGGTCATGATATACAACCAGAGAAACCGGCTTAGGAACACGCTTATGAAAAAGTATCTGGCGCCGGCAATGCTGTTGCTTGCCGTCTCTTCCGCCGCTTCGGCCGCATCGGTGATGACCACGCGGCTTGACGATCCCAAAGCGGTTTACTTAACGCCGCCCGAATTCGGTGCACACGCAGACGGAAATACGGACGATAGCGCCGCGATCCAGGCTGCCATCGATAAAGCTGAAAGCGCCCGCGAGGGAATTGTATTCGTAGCCGCGGGCCGCTACCGGCTCACGCGGACTATTTATGTATGGCCGGGCGTGCGACTGTACGGCTATGGCGCAACGCGCCCCGTCTTCGTGCTGGCGGACAATACACCCGGTTTTCAGAAAGGTGCGGGTGTCATGGTGATGTTCACCGGCGCTCGCCGCGGGGATCAAGCCAGCGCAGGCAGACGCGTTCCCTTTCCGCCACCGGGTAGCGTGCCGCCCGATAACGCGATCGCAGACGCCAATTCCAGCACATTCTATTCGGCCATGAGCAACCTCGATTTCGAGATTGGGGAAGGGAACGCGGCGGCGATCGCCATTCGGTTCCACGTCGCGCAGCACGCTTATCTCAGCCATATGGATTTCCACATCGGTTCCGGCCTTGCCGCTCTCACCCAGATCGGCAACGAGGCGGAGGATCTGCGCTTCTATGGAGGGCGTTACGGTATTCTCACCGAGAAGACCTCGCCCGCGTGGCAGTTCACTTTGATCGATTCCCTTTTCGAAGGTCAGCGCGAAGCGGCGATTCGCGAGCATGAGGCGGGACTTACGCTCATTCGAGATACGTTTCGCGATGTCGCGACAGCCATCGAGATCGATCCGTATTATTCCGACGAGCTCTGGGTCAAGGACAGCCGGTTCGAGAATATATCCGGCCCCGCCGTGATTATCAGCAACGAGAAGAATCCTCTTACTGAGATAGGGTTCGAGAACGCGGTCTTCAAGAATGCGCCAACCTTCGCCCTATTCCGCGAAAGTGGGAAGAAGGTATTCGGCAAGAGCCCGGCCTACCGAATCAGCAATTTTAATTACGGGCTCATCGTACCTGGTGAGGGGATGACTGGAGCCATCGGTATGATCTACGACGCCACACCTTTGAGCACCGTTCCCGCGCCGCTGCCGCCCGCGATCCCAGCCTTGCCCCCTACGGAAGACTGGGTGAACGTCCACACGCTGGGTGTCGCCGGAGACGGCGCGACGGACGATACCGCTGCGATGCAAAAGGCCATCGATAGCCACCGGGTGCTCTATTTTCCGAGCGGCCACTACATCGTGCGGAACACGCTCACGCTGAAACCGGATACGATATTGATCGGGCTGCATCCTACTCTCACGCAGTTCGACCTTCTCGACGGCACGCCCGGCTATCAGGATGTGGGTGAGCCCAAGGCCGTGATCTACGCTCCTTCAGGAGGCTCCAACATCATCAGCGGCTTCGGAGTCTTCACCGGCGGCACCAATCCGCGCGCGGTAGGCGTGCTGTGGTGTGCAGGCGCCGGTTCGTTGGTGGATGATGTGCGTTTCCTGGGCGGCCATGGCAGCGGCACGAATCCGTATAACAACAACCACACCGCCGATTCCGATCTGCACAAGCGCTGGGACGGGCAATATCCCAGCCTCTGGGTGGCGTACGGCGGCGGCGGAACGTTCGCCGACATCTGGACTCCGGACACCTTTGCCCAGGCGGGATTCTATGTTTCCGACACCCAAACCCCGGGGCATGTGTATGAGCTTTCCAACGAACACCATGTGCGCAATGAGATCAAGTTCGATCACGTAGAGAACTGGGACCTCAACGCGCCTCAAACCGAGGAGGAGGCCGGCGAGAGCCCCGAAGCGTTATCTCTGGAATTGGATTGGTCGAAGAACATTACCATCGCGAACTATCACGGCTATCGGGTCACACGTTCGCGCGCGCCGTTTTCCACCGCGGTTCGTCTCTACCACTCCGGGAACATTCGTTTCCGCAACCTTCATGTCAACGCCGAGAGCGGATACTCCACGTGCGACGAAAACGGCTGCGGCACGTTTCTGCGCGCCAGCAAGTTCCCCTACGAGAATGCGATTGAGGACATGACGCATCATCTGGAGGTGCGCGAACGGGAGTTTGCCGTGCTTGATATTCCCGCTGTGCCGGCGACGCCCGCCCCCGCAGATGCTTCCGCAGTGCTGGACGCAGGCTCGCAGGTCCAAAAACTGGAAGACGGTTTTTATTCCATCTCCGGCGCAGCCGTGGACACTTCAGGCAAGCTCTATTTTGTCGATCACCATGAACAGCGTATCTATGGCTGGTCAACGAGCGAGGGACTCACCACAGAGCGCGACAATCCGCTGGACCCGGTGAATCTGGGCTTCGATAAGATGGGCGACCTGCTGGTGGTCTCGTCGGCAGGCCCGGAGGGAACCGTCTATTCCTTCCGCCCCGGATCGCCAAAAGACCAGGTCACGGTGCTTGCTCCTGAGGAAACGAAGCCGCGGCCAGGCGCGCTGGCGATGCTGCCGGTCAATTACTGGAACAATGGTGAATTCAAAGACCAGCTCGATTTGAACACGCTGACTTACACGACCCTGGCGGAAATGTTTGCCCATGACGTGACGACCCCGAAATTGAAGAGCTACGTGTCGCCTGACGGCAGTGTCTTCCTGCCTGCGGGGCGCGTCTTCCAGCAGGGTCCGTCCGACGCTACCGGGTGGCGCTTCTCCGACAATCTCGACACTTACGGTTTTATCAGCGCCGTACCCGGCCATCGGATTTATGTCAGCAGCGAGTCGGAAGACGTCACTTACAGCGCGTTAGTGGGGGCCGATGGAACGCTCAGCAGTCTGCGGCGGTTTGCCGAGCGCGGCGGCGAGAGCGTCGCGGTCGATCGCAAGGGCAATGTATATGTTGCGAACGGACAAATCTTCGTCTATAACCCCGCAGGCAGCCAGATCGCCCGCATCGATGTGCCTCAGCGTCCCATCGACATCGTCTTTGGCGGCCCCGGCCGTCGCACGCTGTTCATCCTGGCCCACCACGCGCTCTTCGCGGTGAAGATACGCGGCGCGGAGTAATGCTTCGAGAGGTTGAACCTATTTCAGGCAATGGAGGCGCTGAATCGAAGTAGCTTTACCGGTGTGTTCATCGGCTGCGATGACCGCCCCGTGCAGCTCGATTCCGTGTTTGGCGGCTTCCATGCGGCCAGGGAGTCCGGTGAGAAAACGGCGTAGAATGGTTTCCTTCTCTACGCCGATCACCGATTCGTAAGGCCCGGTCATTCCGGCGTCCGTCTGATACGCCGTCCCGCCGGGCAGAATTCGAGCATCGGCAGTCGGGACATGCGTGTGCGTCCCGATCATCGCGGTTGCGCGCCCATCAAGATGCCAGCCCATCGCCATCTTTTCGCTGGTCAGCTCAGCGTGAAAATCGACGATGCGAATTTTGATGGTGGGGTCGAGCGCCCCCAGCAATTCATCGGCTTTTCGGAATGGGCAATCGATGCTCGCCATGTGCGCGCGGCCTTGCAAATTGATGACGGCGTATGGCACGCCATTTCGCGCTTTCGATGTGTAGAGGCCGGTTCCCGGCAGGCCTTTCGGGTAGTTCGCCGGACGGAGCAGCCGCGATTGGTGTTCGTAATAGTCGTGAATCTCACGCTTATCGAAGCTGTGGTTACCGCCGGTAAGAACATCCAAGCCAAGCGACAACAATTCTTCCGCGATGAGAGGCGTAATTCCAAATCCACCGGCGCTGTTTTCCGCGTTGGCAATCGCGAGATCAATCTTATATTCGGTGATCAGCCGATTCAGGTTATGCGCGACAATCGAGCGCCCGCCAGAGGCGAAAATATCGCCGATGAAAAGGATATTCATGGCCGGGGAGGGTGAAGGAAAAGCGTTCCCTGCGAGAGCTTCCGGCTCAGCCTCCGTCATTGACCCCTAAGAGAACAGGGGGGAATCCTCCGAGCGCCTTTAGGCTTCTCCATGGCATCCGAAGACACCGGAGCCTGCACACCAGCACTTAATTCGAGCCGGACTCCATGACATTGACTATCGGATCAATTTGTTGGAGACCGAGAGACGCTCTCGCGGGGAACGCTTAAGGAACAGGATAGCAGAAAAGAGGGTGCAATTGCCTGCTAATTGACCTGCAATACTTCCGCGATCTCCTTCTCCGGGATCGCCCCTTGCTTAATCACGCGCCAATAGGGCTCCGTGATATCGACGGTCGTGGATCCCGTACCGGTGCATAAGCCGCCATCGAGCACCAAGTCAACGCGGCCATCCATGGCGGCGAATAGCTCGATCCCGCTTGGAATGGTAGGCTGGCCGGACATATTGGCGCTGGTCGCGATGAGCGCACGGCCGGTCTTTTCGACGATTGCGTTCAATACGTCGGATTTAGCGTGACGGATTGCCAGACGTCCGGTATTGCCAGTAACCTTTAACGGGACCTTAGCGGCGGCGGGGACGATCATGGTCAGCGGCCCCGGCCAGAAGTGGCGAGCCAGAATATAAAAGCGGCTGGTGAGTTCTTTGGCCAAGTCTTCGGCCATCAAGGTGTCGGATATTGCGAGCGGCAGCGAACGCACGCTCTCACGGCCTTTTGCGGCAAATACGCGGCCGACAGCTTGCAGGTTTAAGGGGTCGGCGACCAGCATATAGAGCGCATCCGTAGGCACGCCGACCACGTGCCCGCGAGCGATCTCTTGAACGGCGCGATCAATCGCTCCCGGGTACGGGCTCTCAACGTCGATTTCGATCAGGTCTGTAGGCACGGCGCGAGATGCTCAAGGCGCGCGCCGCTGGGCACGGGACATTTCGTCAGTTTATCGCTCGCCGAGCGCTTCGGCAACTTGCACGGCCATCTCATACCGGCCAAATGGCGCACTCAGCTGCGCGCCCTGCACCATGACCCGCGCACGCGCCGCCATCTCCTGGCCAATCCGGATGCCTTCGGCACGCGCTTTTTCCGCGCTATCGGCGCGCCGCATGCGCTCCATATATTCGTGCGGAACCGGCACGCGAAGCTCGTTGACCATGAATTCGGCGTTGCGATAGCTGGTCAGGGGCCAAATACCCGCGATGAACGGCAATCCGTATTGCTCCGTTCTTTTGAGATAAAGCTCGAGGGTATCCAGATCGAAGACCGGTTGCGTTACGACGTACTCCGCGCCTGCTTCCACTTTCCACGCGAAGCGCCGCAACTCTTCATCCATATTCAAAGCGCCTGGATTCGCGCCCACGCCGATCAGCAAGCGGGTCTGGGATCCAATCGGGTTGCCTCCGATATCGAGACCCTGGTTCAGATTGTTTGCGATGTTCGTCAGGCCGATGGAATCGACATCGAAAACGGCGGTTGCGTCGGGATAGGTGCCCATGCGCGGCGGATCGCCCGTGATGCAGATGAGGTTCCGCACGCCCACCGTATTCGCGCCGAGCAGCTCAGATTGAATGCTGAGGATGTTGCGGTCGCGGCAGCAGAAATGAAGGACGGCTTCGATTCCGGCCTGCTGCTGAATCAATTGGCAAGTAACCTGCGCGCTCATCCGCGCACTCGCGCGCGGGCCATCGGGAACGTTGATGCAATCGATGCCGTTTTCTTTACAGAGGCGCGCACCCGCTATTTCTTTCGATGCATCCACGCCGCGCGGCGGGAGAATTTCCACAAAAGCGACAAATTTGCCCGCCGCCAGCTTGGCCCCAAGCTGCGATTTTTCGGCGACAGGCGCCTTGGCGAGGCGTTTCACCTCGGGCTTGCCTTCTTCAAGGACAGCCGCGGTCGCTTCCTTGCGCTGAACCGGCTGGAGCGAGCGCACTTCGCTGCAAATCAGCTTGACGTGCTCCGGCGTTGTGCCGCAGCAGCCTCCGACGACCCGCACGCCAGCCTGGAGGAAACGGCGGGCATACTGCGCCATATACTCGGGCGAGCAGAGATAAATGTTGCGGCCCTCGACAGTCGCCGGGAGGCCTGCATTCGGCATCGCACTCACCGGCTTGGTGGTGTACGCGATCATCTTCTCGACCGTTTCGAGCACCACTTTCGGGCCCGCGGAGCAGTTCACGCCGATTACGTCAGCCGGCCACTCGTTCAGGCTTTTCGTGAATGTCGCGGTCGAGGTGCCGTCACGCAGGCTGCCGTCATCGTTCACCGTCACCTGAGCCATGATGACCATGTCGGGTCCGGCGGCCTCTCTGGCGGCGAAGATGGCTTCGCGCAGCTCGTTCAACTCGTAAAAGGTCTCGAGCACGATCAGGTCGACGCCGGCTCCGATGAGCGCGTCCGCCTGCTCTTTGAAAATTGCGCGAGCTTCGGCGAAGGACATGGGCCCGAGAGGCTCAATCTGCGTCCCGAGCGGACCGATTGCACCGGCGACGAAGGCTCGCTCTCCCGCTGCTTCGCGAGCCAGCCGCACACCGGCTTCATTGATGGCTTTCAGCTTTTCGGCGAACCCAAAGGCGGCGAGGCGCACGCGATTGCTGCCGAAAGTATTGCTCTCCAGGATTTCGGCGCCAATCTTGGCGTACTCCTGGTGAATCTCCTTGATCATTTGCGGAGCGGAGAGGTTCAATTCATCAAAGCAACGGTTGATGAAGATGCCTTTGGCGTAGAGCATGGTGCCCATAGCGCCGTCGGCGACGACGATTTTGGATTGCAGTTTCTTGCGGAACTCGGCAGAGCGAGTGCGAGTAATTGGTTCAGCAACAGTCATGCGAAATAGGGTCGAAATCGGCGCGGATTGCCCGGCGCCGGGAATTCGAGGAGCTTTTCAGATGTAGATTAGATTGTATCGCGCCGGGGGCTTGGCCGGGGTCAGTTTCCGGGGCGCCCGTTTTTCGTCCATAATCAATTACCGGGGTCCATATAAGGCGATTTATCGGGAGTTTGGCTGTGCGGCCATTAGTGATATATTCTAACCGTCTGGTGGAAGGTGCGCGTGAGGCGATTAGCCCTGATATTGTGCGGGATCGGCGTCATTTTGCTTACGAGATATGCACTCGGCCAGACGGATACGCTCGTGAAGCTTGCCGAAAAGAGGGACTTCATTGGCGTGAAGTCCCTCTTAGATCATGGAGCAGATCCTAACGCGCCGGATGATTCGGAGCTTCACGGCTGGACCGCGTTAATGGCGGCAGCGCACGTAGGCGACGTTGCAATCGCGAAAATTTTGATCCAGGCACACGCCAATCTGAATGCCGTTAATGTATACGGAGCTACCGCGCTCGATGTTGCCATGGCAAACAGCCATCCCGAAGTTGCTTCAATTATCAGGGTCGCAGGAGGAGAAGGTCGAGCGACGCCGCTGCAGAAGTCGGAGTCCAGTGCCTCGGTAGCCAGTAAAACGAAGACACAGCCGTCCAGACACACAGCTGCTCCTCTATCCCCGCCATCTTCACCTTCGCCCGGCAATGATAGCGAAGTCGAAGCCGTCTCCCGGATAAGGAGAGAGATTGAGGAACCGCTAATCCGATCCCGTCTTCCCGGTCTTCAGTGCATTGAGGAGGTGTCACCGCTGTTTCAGAAATATTTCCCCGTCCCGGCGATTGTTGAAGGCCAGAAGATTATTATCACGCTCAAACAAAACAACACAACGCTCGTCAAAGGGTCCTGGTCCACGGACTTCCCCGCGACTGTTGACGTGAAGCTCGGCGAAGGGTCAGCGCAACCGAGCTTTGTACCTGCGAAGGTATCCGGCGAAGAACTGCTGACAAAGTTGCTCCGCCTTACAGCGTTCACACAGGAGGACTTAGCTGAGCTCGCCACGTCAACCAGTGCTGATGTGCGAATCGGCGCGGCCTCTAATTTGAAGGATCAGAAAGTGCTTGCGAAGTTGGCCACTACGGATGGAGACGTCGGCGTTCGCAAGGCCGCGACTAAGAATTTAACAGATCAGGCCACGCTTGCCTACCTAGCGACCAAAGACCGCGATTTGGATGTTCGCCGTGCAGCCGTGAAAAATCTCTCGGATCAGGCGCTCTTGACGAAACTGGCGACCGCAGATGCGGATTTGGCTATCCGGAGGGCGGCGAAAGAAAATTTCACGGATCAGGCGCTCCTGGCTAACCTGATTCTGGATGACAAGGATTTGGACTCATTTGGGTAGGAATATAGTTGACAGACCAAGCATGCTAGGTTGAAGGTGGCGTGACAGGCCGGAGTTTTATTTTATTTAGTGGCGGCTCGCTTCGGTAGCTTAAGATGCTGTACGAAACGGGTTGTGAATGGGTCAGGATTCAGCATCGCTTTTCGGTCAAGGAATTGATCCTCTCGCCGAATGTTAAGCACTGACTGTTGCCAGCCGAATTTTACCGTGTCCTTGTGTCCGACACACCAAGCTAGAAGGTCTGCGGCCTGAAGTTCTGTCACGTCCCGCATGTCAAGTTCGGGACCAACAATAACCCGCCGCCCTATGTCGATACCGTTCTTTTTCATTTGAGCGATAAATCTCGGGTTTCTTATTCGGTCAACAATGTGACCACGGTAAGGCTCGTTGCGGTCGAAGAATAATTCATAAAAATCAGCAAGGAGAAGCCTTCCGCCCTCGATCATTTTGGTGAACGCTTGCGTGGCTAAAACCTCACCCGCGTTCTGCGGACCGGAGGGAACTTCAACTTGGACCCTCTTAAAATCACCAAGGTCTATTGTGATTGAGCATGGAATCAATCCTTGAATGATTCGCCCATCTGTATCTTGTCTGAGTATGGAATCGCCCAGAATCCTGGCACAATCCTGAATGAATGCATCCCTAGTGACCTCATCCCATCCGTCTTTATAAATGCCCTCCAGCCTTACGGCATCGGTGGTGTGAAGATAGGCCGCTCCGTGCCTCTTGAGGTTAGCTCTCCATAAATGTGCAAATTTTTTTAGCGCAGGAGCATGGCCAAAGACGCACGCTAACGTAACGGTTTTATGCCTCCTGCTGTCAGGTTGGTTGCCACCATCGAAGTACCCCTTAAAAAGCACGAAGGCGTGTCCCCTTTGGAACGTATTCATAGCCGACAATTCGGTAATTGAAAATGGTCTGCTATTCCATGAAATTTGACTTGGACACACCACTGCGCTACCCTCCAAATGGAGAGTAGTTCGTGAAGTGCCAAAGGTCCACCTGAACCGCTCCGTCAAGAATGAGACAGGTGTATACTCTTTATGCTAAATGAAAGAGACTCCAGAATACATTGAAGGCTCGGAAGCGTTCATGCGCTTCAAGGGCGCGATGAAAGCGATTCTCTCGGTTCCCCGCGAAGAGATTCTTCGGCGCGAAGCCGAGTACAAAAAACAAGCCGCGCTTAATCCTCGAAAGCGCGGCCCAAAACCGAAGCGGAAATCCGTTTCCCCCGACCCTGCCGTTTAGAACGGCTCTTCCGTTTCTCCCTCCTTCCCGATCAGCTCCTTGTAGGTTAGACGTTTCCCCACGATCTGAGTCATAGCCAATCGGAAACGGTCGTAATCGTCCATGTTCTTCCGGTTGTTATAGCGGAAGGTCTGTTCGTCGAGATAGCGAAACAGGTGGAATGGTTCAACGGAAACATAGGTGCCCTTTAAGCCGCGTTTTAGCAAGCTCCAGAAGTTCTCGCAGCTATTGGTGTGAATCTGTCCATCGACGTAGCACTCGGCATGATTGATGACTTGGTGAGTGAACTCATCGAGTCCTTCGTAAGATTTCAGTTCATCGGTGTAGACATTCGACCCCGGTTCAACGTGCTCCCGAACGTGGGACTGAATGGCTTTCTTCTTGCGATCATCAAGCACGGTGGTCCGAACCTCACCGTGACGTTCCAGGACGGCTGCAACGATAGCCTTACCTTCCGGCCCGCGTCCGTGGATCTTCTGTGCACGTTTCCAGGGATGCATGTTTCGAGCTTTACCGCCAATGAAGCTTTCATCCGCTTCGATGTGGCCGGAGAGCTTGCCGCCCTTATTTCCCTGCAATGCGAGGCGAACGCGGTGAAGCATGAACCACGCGGTTTTCTGAGTAACTCCGAAAGCCCGGTGTATCTCCCAAGAACTTACTCCGTTCTTGCAATTCACAGTCATCCATACGACCGCTAACCACTTATCGAGACCGATAGGGGAATCCTCGAACACAGTGCCAGTCTTGAGGCTGAACTTAGCGTGGTCATGCTTGCCGTAGCACTTCCATACGCGGGCGTTCTCTAGGTAAACGACGTGATCTGAGTCGCACCGAGGGCACCGTACAGCACCATCGGGCCAACGCAGTTCGGTCATGAACTCGCGGCAGTTTTCGTAGTCTTGGAAGTGGATCAGTGCTTTTTGAAGAGTGCGGGGCGATTCCATACATCAAGTATGCAGGAGTATCGCTGGTCTGTCAAGTATATTCTTACCCTCATTTGGGCGCGCTTCCGCTGTCGGAAAGCTCACGGATGAGACGCTCCTGGCGAAGATAGCCCTACATGCTCGCGAAAGACACGTTCGCGACGAGGCGACCAGTAAGCTGAAAGATCAGTCTCTTTTGGCCCGGATTGCGATCGAGGATGATGACTGGTTCATTCGAATGGCCGCCGTACTCAAGATTACGGATGAGGCAGTGTTGGCCAGGATAGTAGCGAGCGACGCGGATTCGCGTGTCCGCGATGTCGCGCGAGCGCGGATGTCCAACAGCCTTGCTCACTAGCGAAAGCAGACGAATGCCCGGGGCGGCGAACCCTTAAGCTGTTGCTACTCGCCTCACTGACGGTTTGAATGGCGCATCGCATGCCGTGTGGCTTCGCAGATGCTGCTGGTGCTCTGTCGAAGGCTCCGGCAACCTAAGGGTAAGCCCAAGGATCGGTTTTGGGGTATCTTGCTACGCGTCGGCGGTTCAAGATCGCGAAAAACGCCTATGTCGGTACCGCTAGGCCTGACCGGTCACGTTAGCTCAGCTCCTGAGTCCTCGGGCATCCGGAAACTGACCCACAACCGGGGGCTTGGGCGGGTCGTATGGCGATCCGCACTCCCGCGCTAATCTAAAACTTGATGGAGTTACCCCAACAAGCTCCTGATCCCGCCCGCCTAAAACTCGCCGACATCCGCGAGACCTTGCTCACCCTGCACAAAGCCCTCCTAGATTCCGAGCGCACGTCCTACGAAATCGTACACGGCCCGATCCCTTCCGCCGCCGCGTTTCTGCAAATGTTGATCAACGACGCGTGGTTCGCCTGGTTGCGCCCGGTGACCACGCTGCTAGTCCAAATTGACGAAACGCTGGCCGCTAAAAAACCTCCTGCAAGCTCGCGAGAGTTCGAGCGGCTCATCGAAGACACGCGCGCGCTCTTGTCGCCGTCGCGCGAAGTGGACGGCTTCTGGAAGCGCTACTCCGCGACGCTCAAGCGCGATCCCGGCGTGGCGGTTCTGCACGAACAGATGGAAAGAAAATTGGAGTCGATGCGCGCCGCCTAGCGGTACGCGGGCACTCCGGTAATCTTCTCGCCGATGATCAACGTGTGGATGTGCTCCGTCCCTTCGTAGGTCTTCACGGTCTCCAGATTGCACATGTGGCGCATGATCGGGTACTCGTCCATGATGCCGTTTGCTCCAAGCAGATCGCGGCTCAGGCGGGCGCACTCGAGCGCGATCGCCACGTTGTTGCGTTTCAGCATCGAGATGTGGGCGGCTTCCACTTTCCCCGCATCCTTCAACTTCGCAACCTGCAGCGCGAGCAACTGCGCCTTCGTAATTTCCGTGATCATCCAGGCGAGTTTTTCCTGAACCAGCTGATGGCTCGCCAGCGGCCGGTCGTCAAACTGTTTGCGAGCGAGAGTATAGCTGCGCGCAGTCTCATAGCAATCCATCGCCGCGCCCAGAACACCCCAGCCGATACCGAATCGCGCCTGCGATAGGCAACTGAGCGGCGCCTTCAGCCCTTTCGCGCAGGGCAGCTGATTTTCCTGCGGGATCACGCAATCGGAAAAATGCAAGCTGGATGTCACGGATGCGCGCATCGAGAGCTTGCCGTGTATATCGCTGGTCGAATAACCGCGCGTGCCCTTCTCGACCAGCAGGCCGCGGATGCCTTCCGGCGTGCGCGCCCAAACCACCGCAACGTCCCCAACGGAACCGTTGGTGATCCAGGTTTTTTCGCCGTTGATTACCCAGGTATCGCCGCGCTTTTCTGCAGTGGTGCGCATGGCGGCCGGATTAGAGCCGAAATCCGGCTCAGTCAGCCCGAAGCAGCCGATTGCCTCGCCCGATTGCAGCTTGGGCAGCCAGCGCTGCTTCTGCTCCTCCGACCCGTAGGTGTAAATGGGATACATCACCAACGCGCCCTGAACGCTGACGAAGCTGCGCAGGCCGGAATCGCCCCGCTCGATCTCCTGCATGATGAGGCCGTACTCGATATTGTTCATTCCCGCGCAGCCGTAGCCTTCCAGGTTGGCTCCGAAAAATCCGAGGTCGGCCATTTCAGGGATGAGCTGTTTGGGAAACTCGGCGTTATTGAAGGCGTCACGGATGACAGGCAGCACGCGCTCGTCGACAAATTGGCGGGCAGTTTGGCGCACCATTCGCTCCTGTTCGCTCAAGAGCGAGTCGAACTGAAGATAATCCACACCGGGGAAGCGGGGCATGACGACTTTCATTCTATCCGTGAGAATCCGCAGCGGTTGGCGCGACTAGTTCAGCAGAACGTGCTGGCAAGATTCATTAGTGCGGGATTCCTCTTATTATCAGTCGTGCGTGGTTTTGGCCAAGCGCCCGGTGAGGCCGAGTTGAATCAAGCTTACAAGGCGCGCGCTCAGAAGGATTACGACTCGGCGATTGATCTATTCCGCAAGGGCCTTGCCCAGCAGCCGGGAAATGCTGGCGCACATAAGGACCTGGCGTACACTCTGGTATCCGCAGGCGAGAATGCGGACGCCCGCGACGAGTTCGAGATTGCGTTGCGCTTGAACGAGAGCGACGAGACAGCCGCACTCGAGTATGCGTTCCTAGCGTATGAGACGCAGAAGTCGATTGAAGCCCGGCGCACGTTTGACCGGCTGCGGCTGAAAGGGAAAAACGCGGCGACACGGGCAACGGCAGAGCAGGCCTTCCAGAATATCGATCGCCCGCTTGCGGACGGTATCGCGCGTTGGAAGCAGGCGCTCGCGCGATCGGCGACTCCGGACGACCTCACTATGTTCAGCGCACATTGGGAGCTGGCGCAATTGGCGGAGCTGCGCGACGACTTGCCTCTTGCAGCGGAACAGTACGAGATTTGCCGGAAGCTGAAACCGGACCTCAATGAGCTGCTCATCATATTGGCGCGCGTCTGGAGGCAACTCAATCGGATGGATGAAGCGCGCGCTGCGATTCTTGCGGCATCCCGCTCGAGCAATTCGCGAACAGCGGAACTGGGGCTCGAGCAGCTTGATCCGCGTTATCCCTATCCATATGAGTTTGTGAAAGCTGTAGAACTCGACCCGCGCAATGTAGCGCTTCGGAAGGAATTGGCCTATCTGTACCTCGCGATGCACAAACAGCCGGAAGCGATGGAACAGTTCCAGCAAGTGCTTGCAATCGATCCGGGTGATCAGGCATGCCGCGATCAACTGGATGCCCTACGGGGATTCAAGAAGCGGGTGGCAGAGAACAGGCCTGCGGCTACGGTTTCGACGAATGCGAAGTTGATGGGCGAGAAAAGTCTTGCTCTCGGATATACGCAAGATGCCATCCGATACCTGCGTCAGGCGCATGAACAGAATCCGGACGATGCCGAAGTGACGCTTCGGCTCGGCTGGGCCTACAATGCCGCGAAGGACGATTCCGACGCGATTCGCTGGTTCGACCTGGCGCGGCATTCCGATGACGAGGAAGTTGCGGCTGAAGCTTCGAAGGCCTTTCACACCCTCAACGGAGATACTCTGCCGCAAACAACAGTCTGGAGTTTGCCGATGTATTCCTCGCGTTGGAAAGATCTATTCACGTATGGCCAGGTAAAACACACTTTCCCATTGCCTTGGAAGAAGGCGAACCAAGTGTTCTCGCTCTATCTTTCAACCAGGTTCGATGGAGACGTGAAGGGCCGGATCGGCAGCGAACTCACGCCGGGTTATCTTTCCGAGAGCGCATTCATCTTTGGAGCAGGCATTGCCTCGAAGACGTGGCATCATTTCATGGCGTGGGGCGAAGCGGGCGAAGCCGTAAAGTATCTGCCAAGCCGGCCCGGCGCGGCGCTTCCCGATTATCGAGGCGGCGTCCATTTCGCGAAGGGATTCGGCAGCCTATTGGGGAGCCAAGCGGCAGGCATGTTCTACGAAACGACAGCCGATGCGGTTTATGTGAGCCAATTTCAGAAGGATTGGCTTTATTATTCGCAGCACAGGGCAGGCCAAACCTTCCGTCCGTGGGGGACTAATTCCGCCCAGGTGCTGTGGAATTTGAATTACCTGCGGGATTCCAAGTCTCAATACTGGGCGAACACGCTCGAAACGGGGCCGGGAATAAAACTGCATCTCTCATGGATGCCGCGGAACGTTTATCTGTCCAGCGATTTCTTGCGGGGTGTCTATATGAAGAACCAATACAATCCACGCCGGCCGAATTACGACGATGTCCGAGTGAGTGTGTGGTACGCGATCACAAAATGAAGACGATCCGGTTGCTTCTATTTCTGACTGCCGTGCTCGGCCGTGCGACCACATTCCAGGTGAATGGAGCGGACGCGGCACCATGGGCGAAAATCCTGGGATCCATCGGCATTGCCGAGGTTAAAGATGGAAGGGCGGGTATCATCGTCGCCGGCGCGAACGCGCAGGTCGATACCGCGAGCCTCGCGGACAATCAGATCCTGATACTCGAAGGCACGGGCGCGGCCGCCAAGGCGCTCGGGTTTGTTTCGAAATCCGATAGCGTGGCCGTCCGGCAAATTCACGATGAGCACGCGGCGAAAATGCAGATCATCTGGGAACAGGCGGTCACGGTTCCCAATGTCGATCCGCCAAGCGGGTTCCAAACCTTTGCGACTGAGAAGTGGAAGGGCATTCCGGTCCTTGCCGGCAAGCGAACAGAACATGGCGCAATCCTTTGGATGGCGACGCCGCCGGGAGCCACAGGAATGGAGCGCTACCCATATCTTCTGCAGGCCCTTGTGGACCTCGGCCTCACGCTGCCGCTGAAGACGACGAACTTGTGGGCATTCTTCGATTCTTCTTACCGGATTCGCGCTGATGTCGATTATCTGGCGCGGCGCTGGAGGCAATCCGGGATTGGCGTCCTGCATGTTGCGGCGTGGCACAATGTCGAGCCGGATCCGGGTAACGATGAGTATTTGAAAAAGCTCATTGAGGCGTGCCATCGCAATGCAATTTTGGTTTACGCCTGGCTCGAGCTGCCTCACGTGAGCGAGAAGTTTTGGGCCGATCATCCGGAGTGGCGCGAGAAAACAGCCGCCGGGCAAGATGCGCAGTTAGACTGGCGGAAGTTGATGAACCTGCAGGATCCCGATTGCCACCGGCAGGTCGCCAAAGAAATCGATCAACTGCTGCGGGAATTCGACTGGGACGGGGTGAACGTCGCGGAATTGTATTTCGAATCTTTGGAAGGAGCTTCGAATCCGGCGCGTTTCACGCCGATGAATGACAATGTTCGCGAGCAATTCAGGCGAGCTGGCGGATTCGATCCTAAGCTGCTGTTCGATCCTGCCTCGCCGCACTCGATTGTGAACGATCCGCAGGGATTGCGGAAATTCCTGGATTTTCGGGCGGACTTGGCTACGCGCATGCAGGCGGACTGGCTGGATGTCATTGACCATACCCGGTCCGTGAAGCCGTATCTCGATGTGGTGTTGACGCATATCGACGACCGCTTTGAACCCGGCATTCGGGATGCGCTTGGGGCGGATATCGCGCGCAGCCTGCCGTTGATTCAAGCACGCAAGAGCACGTTGCTGGTGGAGGATCCCGCGACATTGTGGAATTTGGGGCCGGAGCGCTATTCGAAAATCGCTGAAAAGTATCGCGAGCTTACTCCGGATCTGCGGCGAATCGCGGTCGATATTAATGTGGTGGAGCGATATCAGGACGTCTACCCGACGAAGAAGCAGACTGGAGTCGAACTGCTCGAGCTGGTTCACGAGGCAGCCGCTTCGTTCGTGCGGGTGGCTCTCTATTTCGAGAATTCGCTCGAGAGGGAAGATCTTGCTCTATTACCGGCGGCGGCGACGGCGGGCAGAGTGGTAGAAAAGGGCGTGGATGAAATCGAGGTAGACGCGACTGAGTCGACGCGCGTAACGTGGCAAGGGCCGGTCGAGATGGATGGGAAAGCGTGGCCCGTTCAAAACGGGCAAACGGTCCTTACGCCCTCGGGGAAACATCGCTTGACGCCTGGCGTCGGACGGGCCGCGGTGACCATTACAGATTTCAATGGAGACATCCGGTCAGCGGTGACGTCAGCAAACCGGGTTGACCTCGCATACACGGCGCGAAGCCGTGCTTTGGCCATGTTCGAATTGCCGGTATCTTCGATTGAGGTGGATGGCGCGCTCTTTTCAAAGCCGGTCGGCGGAGCCGGATCAATCGTTCTTCCGGCTGGTCAACACCTCGTGAGTTTCACTCGCTGATCGCAACTCGGAGAGCGTGAAGATCCGCTCGAGTTGAGCTCCGAACCTCGATGCGATAAGCTCTCCCGCTTGCATCTCGCGGTCCACTAAGCAGATTGCGCCAAGCACGATCATGTCTGCGGCAATAGCCTTCTCGATGGCCGTGGCGGTGGATTCCCCTCGCGTGCAGACATCATCGAGTATCACAACGGGAACGCCGGCTGTGTGTTCGAGGCCTTCGATGGATCTTTTCCTTCCGTGGGCTTTTTCCTCCTTGCGCACAATAAAGGCGTTGATGGGCGCGCCTGTCCTCATGCTTTCGCAAGCGATGGCCAGCGCGATGGGATCAGCGCCGAGAGTTAGGCCGCCGACCGCCTCCGGAAACCACTGACGCGCCTGAATTTTCCTGAGAAACACACGGCCGACTACGGAGATCCACTGCGCCGAGCAAGTCGTAAGTTTCGCGTCCACATATACGTCCGATTTGTCACCGGAAACCAGCGTAAAATCTCCAAAGCGAATCGACTTCTTAAGCAGCGCTGCCTTCAGGGAAATAAGATCCTGCTCATCAGTTGCGAGCATCGGCGAAGTCCTTCATCTTAACAAGCCTTCCGCCCTGAGCTTGGAACTGTTGGAGAATCTCCCGCTCATTGGCTGGACTCAGGCTTTTGATCGCATCGGTGACAAGCTCCGCTTGCGCTCCAGTCCGTAACAAGCCAAAGGCGGCGCAGCGAACGCAATATTCTGTGACAACCCCATAGACAACATAGCGGTCGGCCTTCAACATATCGAGCAACGGGCGAAGATTTGGGTTGGTGAAACAATCAATGGCTTGCTTCTCGATGATGATTTGAGGGCGAATTGTATCGAGCGCGCGCGGACCAGTGCCTAATACAAGCGGCTGGTCCAGCAGCGTGCCGCTTGCCTTGCGTTGGCCCGTAGTGCCGGTAATACAATGCGGCTTCCAAGTCTGGAACTCAGGGTCATTCTCAGTGTGCGCATCCGCCGTTGAGATGATTTGAATGTGATTCGCGGCTGCGAACCGCGTCAGCTCGGTAAGCGCTTTGACGATCTCCGGCGCGCCGGGAACGGCGAGCGCGCCTGATGGATATAAAAAGTCCAGCTGCGTATCGACATCGAAAAAGACGGTCTTCACGATTCAAGCACCGGCTCATGCTCGTTCCGGACTCCTTGTGCGAGTTCCAGCAGGTGCGGACTAATCTCGACACGATAGGGCGGGGCTACCTGCAGCGAACGCAGTGTTGCCGGAAGGTCGGCGATAGCAGAAATTGCGTGTGACCGCGACTTTGCTATCGAGGGCGGGGCCTCCACTATTTCGCCGTTGCTGAGAATGGGCCGGACCAATGGCTCACCTAGAAAGTCGCTGTTGCACTCGCTGTGGAGAGCTACGACATCGTGGGTCGGATAGCGATAAATCTGCTTGGCGCCGGGGAGGGTGCTCTTTTCATCGCTGAATTTGGCTGTGTAGTGAAGATCGCCGCCGCGCGTCAGCTCGACCAGTTTGTAAACGGCTGAGAGCGCGGGCGCATCGGCGGATGTGGCAAGCTGCGTCCCAACTCCGAAGGCGTCGATAGGGGCCCCGGCGCGGAGTAACTCGGCCACGCGATGTTCGTTCAGATCATTGGTCGCGAAGATCTTGGCATCACGCAATCCGGCGTCGTCGAGAATACGCCTCACGCGGCGCGAGAGCGCGACGAGATCACCGCTGTCGAGCCGAACACCCCATATCGGAGGCCCAAGCCGTGCGGCTAAATGAGCGGCTTCAATAGTGTCGTAAGTGTCGAGAAGAAACACGGTGGAATCGCCGAGCAGGTGGTGGAGGGCTCGAAACGATTCTTCTTCGCTGGGGAACGCCATGGTCCAGGAGTGCGCGGCGGTGCCGAATACCGGAATGCCGAATCGCATTCCTGCTTCGGCGTTGCTGGTGCCGGCACAGCCTCCTAGGTAGGCAGCGCGGCCGGCGAGAATACCGGCTGCGGGAGAATGCGCGCGACGGCTGCCGAATTCGACAATCGCGCGCCCTTCAGCGGCAATCACACATCGAGCCGCTTTGGATGCGATGCTTGTTTGGAATGCAAATGTTGAGAGGAGGTAGGTTTCTACGAGCTGCGCTTCTATCAAAGGTGCGCGGACGATTGCGAGTGGCTCATTCGCGAATATCGGCGTGCCTTCCGGAATGGCAAACAGATCGCCCGTGAAGCGAAGCTCGCGTAAGAAGTCGAAAAACTCAGCGGGCACGTGTTTAAACTGCGAAAGCGAGCGCAAGTAATCGATCTCGTCTCGTTGAAACTCGAGATTCAGCAAATACTCGATCGCTTGCTCCAGACCGGCGGCAATCAGGAAATTCCGTGTTTCGGGAAGGCGCCGAACAGTCAATTCAAAGGTCGCCGTCTCCCGCGTTTTGCCGGCCAGGAAATACCCTGCCGCCATAGTCAGTTGATACAGGTCCGTATTGAGAGCAGACATGGCGGCGTCCAGCTTCGCCCTACTTCTTCGATCGGGGAGGCGCTTGCTTAATGCTTTTGTTTGCGTCTAAGAGCTCGCTTATCGATTTAGCATCGAGCTGATACAAAGCCGGCTCGTTCTGACGGCGAGCGAGATAGCCGTCGGCATTTTTGGCAAATTCAGCCCTCTCGACCCGTTTACCATCATTGGATGTCACGATCACTGTCAGCTCCGGAGTAGTGAAGCCAGTCGTAGCGAACTTAGTCGCGGAAAGATCGCGCAGCTTGTCGATGAGCGCCTGAACCGAGCCGGCATCCATGATCCGCCCGTCGAGCTTCCAGTCAGTGCCGCTTCTGACGTAGACCTTATCCGCCGCGCCTTGCTGGACTTCTATCTTTGTTGGGTCGGTAAAGCCGAAATCGAAGATCTTTTTATTGCGGAAGTCGTCAAGCGGCTTTTCCAATTCCTTGCCGAGATCCGAGGAAATTTTGTAAGCCCCCTGTACGACGCTGCTCTTCGCGTAATAGTCGTCCTTGTTTTTGCGGACTTCAAGCGTCTGAGTGCCCGATGCGTCCGCGATCTTGGCCGTCGAAACTGGCTGGCCGGAGGCATAAGCGGCATCGACTTTCTTTAAGTCGTCCGCGCTGCTGGAAAAATCCATCTTCGCGTCGGTCAACTTCCGTAACAATTCCTCAACCTGGAAATTGTCCGCGCGGTACGGCTCGGGTTTGACAATCTGCCATTCGTTGGAATTGTTCTTGCCGAACGAAATGGCTGATTTCGCGGAAACTAACTCGATGCCGGTAAGCTTATTCGAATCGAACGTGAGGAGGCGCTTATCCCGCAGGTCGTTGGCGGTCTTGTCGAGGGAGGTTTTTGTCGAAGAGGAGACCGCATACACCTTCGGATCAGATCCGGCGCGGGCGTAGACCAGAGATCCCGCCGGCACGTCGTCTCCGAACACGATCTCATCGGACTTGCCGTTCTTTTCATGAACCGTGACGGTGAGGCTGGGTGCGTTGAGGCCGTACTTGCCGATATCGCCGGGCTTGTCTTCCACTACGCTATCTGCCGTTACAGGGCTCAGAGAAGAGGCGACGCTGTTCACAGCGTCCTGATCGGCGGGGAGCGCTTGTGGGCCGGTGATGGCCCATTTCCCGTTCTGCCGTTGAAGCGTGACGGTTGACCCATCCTTCTTCTTAAGATCGATTCCTTGGATTTTCTGGTCGGGAATATCTGCCAGCTTTGGACTCGCGGGAGTTGGCGTGCTGCTGGTCGACGATTGCGGGTGTTTCTTCGCCCACCATACAACGCCGCTGAGAGCAGCGAGAATTATGGCTGCTATCAGTAGATTCCGTGGTTTCATGCTGTTTGCGCTCTACGATGCTCTGCGTTTCAGGAAAATCGAGATGCCGCCCACGATAATGATCAGGGGAATCGCAATCAAATCAAAATAGAAGAACACGTTCATCTGGTGCTGTGTCACGTTCAGCCGCCGGTCTTCCGGTTCCTTTGGACGGATGGAAATGAGATCTTCGTCAGACGAGAGCCAATTGATAACGTTCAGGGCGAGATCACGGTTCCCCTGGAAACCGATCATGCCGTTGGTGAGAAAACCGGAAGTGCCAATCACCACGAAGCGGCCCGTGCTGTTTGGTTTACCGGTATTGTAAGTACCGGCAATTCCGAGCACGAACGGACCTTTCTTGTTATTGGGATCCGCTGGGTTTACCTCATTACTAGTCAAGTTAGTTGTAGCTATGGCCTTATCGGATGTTGAAAATAACTTATCCAGAGTGCTCTTCCCTGTGTTCTTCAGCTGCAGCGAACGTGCGATCGGAAAGCCTGTAACAGTGTTCTTCAGATCATTCACAATCGGCTGCGATTCGTAATTACTCACCAGAGGAATCTCCGGGCCGAAGCCGAATAGTTGACCGACGGGATTCTCTTCCAGCACCAGATCTTTGTCTTCGGTGACACCCCAGCTCTGAAGAAGATCAGTCAATCCGGTGTTTGCCGCAATATGTTCCCTTCCGAAGTCTAACGGAGGATCGAGGAGGAGCTCCACCCTGCCGCCCCCCTCGACGTAGTTCTTGGTCGCGCTTACTTCGTTGGCTGTGTAGTCAGCCTGTGGCCCGGCGACCACGAGCACGTTGCAATCGGCTGGAACGGCGGTCTTGTCGATCAGGGTGATCGATTGAGCCTGGTAGTTGTCGCGCTCGAGCAGGGTCTTGAACTGGGATAAACCGTTGCCGTCCGTTGCGTCTAGCGGATGCTCTTGGCTCCCGCTGACGAAGCATACTTTTCGAACGCCTTTCAGATCCTTTAGAAATGCGCCAGTGATTCCTTCTTCCGTCAACGCTTTCGCTTCTTCGCGTCGCGGGCCAAGCTCGACGTACGCAGTTCCAGGAAACCGCAAGCCGTAAGCCCGAGCCACGGTGGGCTGCTTCTGATAATCAATGTACTGAACATGAATCTTCGGCGACAAGTTCTTGTAGCGATCGAGCATGCCGCGAGCCTGTTCAAAGCCGCTTGCCTTGTCGATGTAAGTGATGGTTGCATCCTGCTTCAAGCCTTTAACAAGCTTTTGAGTTTCTTGCGACAAGGTGAAGCGCTTGTTGCTGGTTGTGTCATAGGATTTGTTATAACGATTGGCAAGCCAGTTCACTATGACCAAGACGGCAATAACAACGATGGTGTACAAAGTGGCGGTGGCGCCATAACGCGCCTGGCGAGCCGATACAGGCGCCTCTTGATGAGGCTTCACGGGTTTGGGGCTGGTCTCCGTAGTCGTCGTCTCAGCCATTGTTTATGACCTCCACCGCAATGACTCCAGAGAACGGTTTGTAAGAAACAGACCAAGGCAAATCATAGAGAGGTAATAGACGACATCTTTCGTGTCGATCACTCCTCGGGAGAAGCTATCCATGTGACTGACGATTGACAAGTAGTTCATGACAATGACGCTGGTAGAGTTGCCGAATGAAGTCGTCCAGTTCAAAATCCAAAGCACCAAGGAGAGCGCGAATCCCACAGCCCCCGCGACTATTTGATTCCTAGTCAGAGTAGAAATGAACGTGCCGAGCGCCAAAAGACATGCGCCTTGCAGCAGAATGCCAAGCAAACCTGTGGCAACCGGCTTCCAATCCGGGTTGCCGTAAATAAAGAGAAACGAGTAATCAGCCAACAAGACAACCAATAGAGCGCCGTACATCAAAACCGCAGATAACCACTTGCCGATTACGATCTGCGAATCGTGAACCGGCGATGTAATAAGCAATTCGATGGTGCCTTGCCTCTTCTCCTCGGCAAACAAACGCATGCTGATGAGAGGAATCAAGAAC
>JBAUUG010000658.1:0-19710 GCA_049582585.1 Bryobacteraceae bacterium
TGCCAACTCCGCCCGCCATGGGGAGAAGCGTTGCCGCTCCGCTCGACGGGCGGTTAAACACCACGCCGATATCGCGCCCGTCGCTCACCCCGCCGCGTTTCGCCATGTCGCTCGCGAGAGCATCCTCGGCGCTCAGGCCCAAGGTCAGCAGCAGCGGGCGAGACCGATAATAGCCGTTCGCGCCATCGTGGTGATCGCTCAATAAACATCCGAGAAGAATCTGCCCCAATTCGTGTCCGCGAGCGGAGAACTGGTACAAGACTTTCTTTTCCGGCAAGAACCTGGTCTGTTCAATTTCATCGAGTTTTCGCGAGACGAGAAACAGCCGCGCCACGCGCCGCCAATCGAACGCTGGATCGATGACGTGACCGGATGCCTCTTGTTCCTGCGATTGAACGGATGTCACGGCTCAAGCGGTTTTTTCGATGACCGCGCTTCGATACACCGGCCAAAGCCAATTTCGATAAGCGGGGATGCGGCCGCGCGTAGCGTCCATATACAAAGAGCGGAGTTTCTCGGTAATCGCGCCAACTTCGCCATTGCCCACCGGGCGATGGTCAATCTGCACAATGGGCGCCACCTCGACCGCGGTCCCGGTGAAGAAAACCTCGTCGCACGCATATAACTCGCTGCGGTCGATGGATCGCTCCACCACCTCCAGCTTCAGCTCATTGCGGGCGAGTTCCATCACGCTGTCGCGCGTAATCCCTTCCAAAATATTGTCGGTTATGGGAGGCGTAATCAGCTTGCCTTTGCGAAGCATGAAGAGATTGCACGTGCCTCCTTCCGCGACGTGGCCGTCCTGCGTGAGGAAAATGGCCTCATCGTGACCGTTACGCCGCGCCTCATCGCCCGCCAGCACGCTGTTCACATACGCGCCGCAAATTTTCGCGCGTCCGGGGATCATCGTGTCGTCGATGCGCCGCCATGCGGTCACTCCGGCTTTCAAACCCTTCTTGCTTTCAAAGTAATCTCCGAAAGGTAATACAACGATGGCGTACGCGTCATTGTCGTCGGCCGCGACACCGATCCTCGCCGAAGCCTTATACGCGAGCGGACGGATATAGACGTTCGATCGAAATTGATTTCGACGGCACAATTCCGTGGTGATGTCCGACAACTCAAACGCAGAGAGAGGAACGTGAATTCGAATGATTCCGCAGTTCTGCTTCCAGCGCTCGTAATGCTCCACCACTCGGTTCAGGAACAGGTCTTGCAGACGATCGTCGTAATATCCGCGAATTCCTTCGAACACGCCGCTGCCGTAATTCAGCGCATGAGTCAAGATGTTTACGTTCGCGTCGGCGAGCCGTACGAACCGGTTTTGAAACCAGACGATCGTGTTCTGGTTGGGCGTTTCGGATCTCATCAATCCTCCTCCGTACGCCTCGATTGTACATCAAAGCACCACGTATCTGTGGTGCTCAATTGCTAGTGCATGTGACTGAACAGGAACCAGAGCAGAATCAGACCGCCGGGAACGCCCAGAATCCAGGCCAGTAGGTATTTCATGTTGTTCCTCCTATTTTTCTAGCAGCAAGAAATGGGCCAACCGCCGGATACTATTGAAACGTGAACAGATTCAGCGGCTTTCGAACGGATGGCCTGCGCCGGTCTGCTGACGCTGGAAAAAAGTTCCCGATGTTTGCATAATGACTGGCCTCATTCTTATTAGCCTGCGAACCTCGCTCTTGCTGGCATTCTGCTGCGCCGTTCTCTACGCGCAAGGCAACTACGAGATTCAGGTCTATCCATCTGAGACCGTCGCACCCGGCCAGACCATGGTCGAGCTCCACAGCAACTACACGGTCGAAGGCAGCAAGAGCACTCTCGACGGCACGTATCCGACCGATCATCAAGAGCACGAGACCATCGAAATCACCCAGGGCTGGACCAATTGGTTTGAAACCGGGTTCTATATCTTTACGAGCATCGGTCCCGGACAGCAGGGATATCAATGGGTGGGCGATCATATCCGTCCGCGCGTGCGCGCCCCGGCTAGTTGGAAATGGCCGGTCGGAGTCAGTATTTCGACCGAGATCGGCTATCAGCGTCCTATCTTCTCTCGCGACACTTGGACCTGGGAGATTCGGCCGATCGTCGATAAGCAATTAGGCCCCTGGTATCTCGCCTTCAACCCGGCGCTCGAGAGGTCCTGGCATGGCCCGAGCGTGCCGCAGGGTCTCGAGTTCTCTCCAGCCGTGAAAGTCAGCTATCAGTTCACGAAGAGAGTGGCCGGCGGATTTGAGTATTACGGCTCAACCGGGCCGATCACCGGGTTCGATCCGTTGTATGAACAGCAACAGCAATTCTTCCCGGCGATCGATCTTGATCTCGGCCCGGACTGGGAATTCAATTTCGGAGTTGGAGTTGGCGTAACGCAGAGCACGGATCATCTAATCGTCAAGATGATTCTCGGCCGCCGTTTTCGGTTCAAATCTCAGACACGCTGATCGCGCGATAGGTTTTCGATGCCGTGATCGATCATTTCGCGAACACCCCGGAGCACTTCGATGCGCGCCTGCCGAAAATGCCTGCTCGCCGATTCGGGCGGCGTGATCGCATCCGAAAAGGCTTCAAGGCCGCCGCGTATGCAATCGAACATCGCGTCCATCTGCTCGGACATGCGCGCCTTTGCGCTTTCGTGGGCTTCGCTCATGCTGCCTCCATCTCTAGTATCAGCTTACGCCCGGGCGAGGCAGCCGGGCAGCGCGCATCATTTAACAACTCCCCGGCCTTGCTGTCGGATCAATTCTCTCTGAAAGTCTTGCTGCGAATCTAGAACGAGGGCGTGCATCTCCCCGGAGTCGATAAACGGGTTCGGCCCGCCCTTTTTCATCCGAGCAAGCTTTTCCTGCATATGGAAGAAAGTCGGATGCGGCCCGAGAAAAACATCGCACGGCAGCGCCAGCAGCACGGCAAAGCTGTGCTCGTAGTCGGAAACCATTTGCGGATACTTCTTGTTGTGGATGAGCCGGTAACCTGGAGCCGTCGTGCTGCAGTAGAAGACGACATTGTACGTTTTGCCCCCTTCGCTGACGCGCGTCGCCCAAGTGGTGCAGCCCTTTGTGTGACCGGGCGTAAGATGGGCCGTCAGAGTCGCGCCTCCGAGTTCCACCTTGTCGCCGTCATTGACGAACCGGTCGACCTTCACGGTAGGGAACGAAGAATCGGGAGAATCGCCGTACATTTCGCTTCGGCCCGCCTCAATGAGCTCGCCGTCCTTTCGGCTCGCCACCATCTGCGCCCCGGAAGCGCGTTTCAGCTCCGCCAATCCTCCCGCATGATCGAAGTGCGCGTGACTGTTCAATAGATACTTCACGTCCTTCAATTCGAACCCGAGAGCAGCGACGTTCTTCTCAATTTGCGGCGCCGTTTCCGGCAGCCCGCCATCCAGCAGAACGTGCCCTTCAGGGGTCGTGATCAGATAGGACGCGACACCGGAAGCGCCCGCATAGTAAACGTTTCCGATGATGCGAAACGGCTTGACTGGTTGGTTCCAGGCTGCGCGCTCACCGGAACCGCTTTGAGCCAGGAGCGCGGCGCTCAAAAAGCTCAGCAGGAAAACGGGGCGCGCGCCAGTTTCGAACATGAGAACAGTGTACGGGAGGGTGAATCGGCAGGGCCATCACACATTCCGGAAAAAACTTTTCCCGAAGCGAATCAGTTTGTTGCCGCCAAATTTTTACTCCGGCCAGCTCGCACGCGCGTGATCTTGAAGTCGACGATTCGGATTTCAGACGATTCAGGAGACTCGAAGATGAATGTGGTTCTTGCTTACAAGAATTTTGCCGCCAACCGGAATATCAGCCATATTGGGCTCGGCGTCGCCGCTATCAACACCGCCAAAGTGCTCCGGCGCGCAGGCATCCAGACGTACATTTGGCCGATTATCAATGCGGCCGATCTCCGGAACCGCTTGCGAGCCGATCCGGTCGAAAATGTGATGATCTCCGCGCCTTGGATTCCCAGCGTGGATATGCAATCGCTATCGAACGAGTTTCCCGATACGCAGTTCGCCGTCAACTGTCATTCCAACGTCGGCTTTCTGCAAGCGGATCGAAACGGGATCCGGTTAGTTCGGGAAATGATGGAACTGGAGCTTGGCGCGGCAAACATTCACCTCGCGGGGAACAGCCGCCGCTTTTGCGATTGGTCACGCGCGGCGTTCGGGTCGGCCTGCGTATATCTTCCCAATCTTTACTACCTGGAGAACGATCCCGTTTGGCCGCATCAGACGTTCACCGGCGGCACGCTCCGCATTGGGGTCTTTGGGGCGACTCGGCCACTGAAGAATCTTATGAGCGCGGCCGGCGCGGCACTCGAGATTTCACGAAATCTGCGCGTGCCTCTGGAACTCTGGCTTTCAGCGGGCCGCGCTGAGGGTGGCGGCGAAGGCGTTTTGGCGGCTGTCAAAGAGATGTTGAGCGCCCTCCCGAATGTCACGCTTATTTTGAATGGCTGGCAATCCTGGCCCAAATTCCGAAAGACCATCGCGCACATGCATCTTTTGCTCCAGCCGAGCTACACGGAATCCTTCAATATGGTGACGGCTGACGGAGTGGCGGAAGGCGTTGCATCGGTGGTCTCAAACGCGATTGACTGGGCCCCGAACGACTGGAAAGCGAACGTCGACGATGTGCTGGATATTTCACGCATCGGCCGCCGGCTCTTGTACGATTCTCGCGCGCCTCAGGATGGATTCCTTGCCTTGCAATCCTACGTCGCCGACGGCGTGCGGTCCTATAAGCAGTATCTGGCTACCTTTTCTGAGTAGGCCATCAATCGTCTACCCGGACGAGTCGAAAACGGCGCGCCGCAAGATCTCGGTGAGCTCTTCCGGTGATTTGCCGGTCTCAGGCGGGAGAATCTCTCCGACCGAAACTCGAATGCGCCCGGAGCGGAACCAGCGCGCGCGCTGAGCCTTGATTGCTCCCAGCCCTTCGAGGCGCACCGGCAATGCCGGCGTACCCAGCTCCTTCCACAGAAGCCCCGCGCCGGCCTTAAAGGGCTGAGGAGCGCCGTCATCCGACCGCCGCCCTTCCGGAAAAACGATCACGCTGTAACCCTGATCCATCGCTTCTCCGGCATGCCTGAAGCTACGCCGGAACCCGCTTAGTTGCGGAAGCGGAAAGATATTGAACAACGCGGTCACCAACAGGTATTCGATCGGCGCAACCAGGTTCAGAAACCAATGGCCTTGATTACGCGCGAGTCTCCAATCGAGGATCATTTCTCCCGACATGGCTACCGCAACTCGCCTTCGGATGTAGCCCGGCAGCGCGTACAGGATGAAGGGGGCGTCATACGACGTAACATGATTGGCGACGATGAGCATCGGCGAATGCGGCCACTGTTTGACGCTGCTTCTGACTCCGGGCTTCGCAAGGAATCGGACCAAGGGCATGGCGATGCATTCAACGAAGGCGCTTCGAATCGCCTGCATCACAGGATTCCACGGCCAGCGCGGATAAATGTGCTCGCGCGTGTCTTTTTGGGTGCGCTTCACGGCAGGCGCTTGCGTGACCAGTTTCCGTACGTCCTCCGCTGTCTTCACTTCTTGCAAAGCGGCATCGTCCAGCGATACTCCGAACTCCTGTTCCAAGCGGGCCTGCAATTGGACTCGCCCAAGGCTATCGAGGTTTAAATCACCGGCAAGCGCCTCCGATTCACCCGCTCCAACTTCCCCGCTCGCGATTTTCCGCGCGACTTCGCGCCTCAGCACTTTGCCCGTTGACGTGCGCGGCAGATCCGGCTCCGGCCAAATCACCCATCGCCGGATCTGCTGAAAATCAGCCAGCCTGCCGTTGGCGTTTGTCACTGCCTTAGTTGCATCGCTCTCGCCATTCATAACCAGCACGGCAAGCGCTTCCGGCCCATGATCCGTATCGACCTCCACAACTGTCGAGGCTCTCACTCCCGCCTCGCTCGCGAGAGCCGATTCCAGATCTTCCGGATAAATGTTCAATCCCGAAGAAGTGACGATGACATCCTTCTTGCGTCCGCGAAAACGAAGATTCCCATGCTCGTCGAGTTGCGCCAAGTCGCCGGTCGCCAGCCATTCCGAATCTCTTTGCCGCAACTCGCCGCCTTGCCAGGTGCTGTTCGAGATAGTGTCGCCGCGCACCAGCACTTCACCCTCATCGCTGAGCCGCACCTCTCGTCCCGGCAACACCTGGCCGATAGTGCCCTGCGTTGGATGAAACGGGTGGTTCAAGCTGACCAGAGCGGTAGTTTCCGTCATTCCATAGCCTTGAATGACCACGAAACCGAGAGCATTCCAGAATTGCTCGGCTGCCGGAGGAAGCGCGGCGCCGCCACAAACCAGAGCCCAAAACTTCAGGCCGAAGATTCGATGAATATCGCGGAAACGCCACCAACGTTTCCAGGCCGTGATGTTCTCCGCTGCAGCCAGGCGCGAGCTTAGATCCGGGACGCGTCCGCGTCCGCTCTGCATCAAATAGTTCTGCATCAGATCGAGCACCCGAGGCACTGCCGCCAACACCGAGATTCGTTCGTCATGGATGCGCTCCACGATCTCGGCCGCCACTAGTCTCGGCTCGTAGTGGACCTCCGCCGCAAGCAGCGGCGGAATCCACAATCCCATGAACTGGCCGAAAACGTGGCTCAACGGCAGAGTGTGCAGGAACCGGATGGGATGCACCACCCGCTCGTATTTCAGATATTTTTGCATCTCGCTTTCGATGGGCCGTATGCTCGCGAGGACGTTCTTGTGCGTGTGAACCACCCCTTTGGGATCACCCGTGGTACCCGAAGTGAAGACAATCTGGAGCGCGTCGGTTTCTTCAAGACCTTCGACCGCTCCCGCGGCTTGCGTCGTGACGCGCTGATCGAAATCTTCAAAAGCCAGGAGCCCATGATCCAACCCCAGCGCTTCGATTTTTTCTTTATCGCCGGCGATCAGCTTAGGCGATACCTCTCGCGCCACGCGCCGGGCGAACTCGGGAGCGCTCGCGAAGTCAATTGGCACGGGCAACACGCCGCGTATCACGCAACCGAAAAACACGGCGACCCATTCAGCGCCGTTCTCACCCCAAATGAGTACCCGGTCGCCTTTTACGATTCCGCGATTGACCAGCTCCGCCGCGAAGCGCCGCGCGAGCGTCGCCAATTCCCCGTAACTGGTCCTTTTTTGCCTCAGCCCATGAGGCGCAACGATCGCAATCTGCTTGCCATGGCGTTCGAAATCAGCAATCAGCGAGGCAAGGTGCGGACGATTCTCCTGCACAAGTCTAGGCTACGACGAAGCTGGCTACGACTGAGGCTGGCTGGCTGCTGGGTAATAGCCCTCCCGAGCCTGCACGTTTAGCCCTTTCTTTTTCGCCGTAAGCTGAATTTTGCGGAATCCCGCCTCTGAATCCGGCTTGTCCGAGCTGTAGCCGATGCTGTATTGATTGCGAAGCTCCTCTTCAATCTGGCTATAGATCTCATCCACAGGCTTCTTCTTCGATACTTCAAAGTAGCTTCCGCCGGTCTCTTTTGAAATCTGTTGAAGAATCTTCTTCCCATCGGGGCGATTCATCGCGGGGCCGCGCCCGCCCCCGCCTCTCCCCATTCCGCCATGTCGGCCCATCCCTCCGCCAGGAAATCCTCCGCCGAATCCCTGCTCCTCATCGGCGATACGAACCGAGTAAGCCAGCGTGTCGGCGCGCTGGGCGGAATCGATGGCCTCTTGGAGCGAAACTTTGCTGGCCGTATCTTCCCCGTCGGTGAGCATGATTAAGGCCTTGCGCCCGGTCTGATTCTTCATCAGATCGTCGGATGCCAGATAGACGGCATCGTAGAACGTCGTCCCTCCTCCGCCGCCGCGATGTCCATAACCACCCTGGCGTCCATATCCCCCGCTGTTTCCTCCACCTGACTGGCTGTTTCCGCCATTGCCCCACTCCGGTTTGTTGATCAGCTCCAGCGCCTTTTCGAGCCGCTCGCGCGAGGAAGTGAGATCCTGCAGCAGCTCCACTTCATGATCGAAATGAATCAGGAACGCCTTGTCTTTGTCCGGGCGCAAGACCTGCTCCAAAAACGTATGGCTCGCGTCTCGTTCCGTGCCTAACATTCGTCGCTCGCTGCCGCTGGTATCGACCAGCAGTCCCAGAGTCAGCGGAAGGTCGCTTTGCTGTGCAAAATAGCGAATGGTTTGTGGACGCCCATCTTCTTCGAGCGTGAAGTCGTCTTTGGTCAAGTCGCGGACGATGTGCCCTTCCTTATCCCTTACCGTGGCAAACACGTTTACTACCTTGACATTCGCCGAGTAGGTCGGCGTTTGCTGGCTGGATTGACCCAAGATCAATCGCGCTGCCGGAAGCAGCGAAACCGCTGAAACCAGGGCAGTACGGCGCGAAATCAGCGCGCCGTCAGGTGGCGAGCCGAGTGTCTGCTTCATAACTATCGAAAGAGGTACCTCGATAACGTGAGATGTAGTATCGAATGAGTGGGTTCCCACTCCATGAGGAGATTTCAGCTTGCCGCGAAAGACGCTTCCAGGATCACCCTACCCGCAAGGCGCCACCTGGGATGGAACGGGAGTTAACTTTGCTCTCTATTCCGAGAATGCGACTGACGTAGAACTTTGCTTATTTACAGAGCTCGGTTCCGCCAAGCAGGACACCATACACCTTAAGGAATGCGTTGGACACGTTTGGCATTGCTATGTTCCGGGTCTGAGCATCGGCCAGCTATACGGGTACAGAGTCAACGGTGCTTACGAGCCGGAGAGAGGAAAGCGTTTCAACCCAGCCAAGCTCTTGATTGATCCATACGCAAAAGCGGTTGCCGGAAGCGTGAACTGGGACTACCCAATTTTTGGTTACCGGCTGGGTGACCCTGCCCAGGACCTAAGCTGCGATAGTCAAGACGATGCGGCGGGCATGCCCAAAGGCGTGGTCACCAGCTCCCACTTCGATTGGCAGAATGACCGGTCGCCTCAGACGCAACTCCACGATTCCGTTATCTACGAAGCGCACGTCAAAGGCATGACCATTCGGCACCCCGAAGTTCCGGAGAATATCCGGGGAACCTATCTGGGTCTCGCCAGCCCGCCTATTATCGATTATTTCAAGAAACTAGGGATTACAGCGGTCGAGTTGATGCCGGTTCACGACTTCTTAGACGACAAACGTCTGCTTGATCGGGGGCTGCGCAATTATTGGGGCTACAACACGACCAACTTCTTTTCCCCCGACGCGCGCTACTCCAGCTCGGGCGACATGGGCCAGCAGATCGGTGAATTCAAGAGCATGGTGCGGGAGCTGCATCGCGCCAACATCGAAGTCATTCTGGACGTGGTCTACAACCACACGTGCGAAGGGAACCAAATGGGTCCTACGCTGAGTTTCCGGGGCATCGATAATTCCACCTATTATCGGCTGATGAACGAAAACCCCAGATACTACATGGATTACACCGGGACTGGAAACACGCTGAACATGCGTCATCCGCAGGTTCTCAAGCTAGTCATGGACAGCCTTCGATATTGGGTCTTGGATATGCACGTGGATGGTTTCCGCTTCGATCTCGCCTCCGCTCTCGCCCGCGAGCTGCACGATGTCGACCGCCTTTCAGCCTTCTTCGATGTCATCAATCAGGACCCCGTGCTCTCCAACGTTAAGCTGATTGCCGAGCCTTGGGATGTTGGGGAAGGTGGATATCAAGTAGGGCAATTTCCCGCATTATGGGCGGAGTGGAACGGCAAGTATCGCGATGTCGCTCGCCGGTATTGGAAAGGGGATGAGGGCCAGCTTGCGGAATTCGGCTACAGGCTCACCGGAAGCAGCGACTTGTACCAGCGGGATGGCCGCCGTCCGTCGGCGAGTATCAACTTTATTACCGCGCATGACGGTTTCACTCTGAACGACTTGGTCAGCTATAACCAAAAGCACAATGAGGCGAATGGCGAAGAGAACAACGACGGCGCAAACGAAAATTACTCCTGGAACCACGGAGTAGAGGGTCCCACGGACGATCCGAATATTATCGCCCTTAGAGAACGCGAGAAGCGAAATTTCCTGACTACGTTGCTGCTTTCACAAGGCGTGCCGATGATCTGCGGCGGAGATGAAATCGGCAGAACGCAAAACGGCAATAACAATGCCTACGCTCAGGACAACGAGACTAGCTGGCTCGACTGGAACCTGGACGATCGCAAAAAAGCTCTCCTGGAGTTTACCGCTAAGGTCATCGCGCTCCGCAGAGAGCATCCGAACTTTCATCGCCGGAAGTTTTTCCAGGATCGCAAGATCAGCCCCGCGACGGTCGAAAGACGCCGTGTCGACGGGCTCGAGATACAGGACATTGCGTGGTACCGGCCCGACGGCGAGCAGATGACCGAAGATGAGTGGACGGCAGGATGGGTGCGCTGTCTTGGTATGCGTCTTAGTGGAAGGACCGTGGATGATGTAGACCGGTACGGAGAGCCACTTCGTGACGATGGCTTTTTATTCTGTGTAAACCCCCACAACGAACACATCCAGTTCTACATTCCGTCGTGCACCTCGAGATGCGAATGGGAACTCATTCTCGATACGCGCGATGCTGCGGGAACAGAGCCGCGGACCATCAAACCGGGGCAAGCCTATGACATGCTGGAGCACTCCGCGGTCCTCTTTTGCGAAGTGGAAGGAAGTGAGATTACGGATCGGAATCGGGTGGAGCAGAGCGTCCGGCAGTCTGCTTGATTGGGGCTACTCTCTCCCGTTTCCGCCCAAAATTTCGTAGGTCAGGTTCACGTCCGCGTGGACGTCAATCGTCCCTGGAGAGATGGGTGTCATATCGGTCGACTGAGCTTTTCCGAAACTGACCTCTCGCGCTGGGGAGACGATCACCGGTTGACCCTCCTCGACTCGCATTAAACGTCCGAGTTTCAGCTTTAACGAAGCAGCGAGAGCTTCGGCGCCCGATTCCGCTTGATTTGCGGCATTGGCCAAAGCTCGGGCTCGCACGGCCTTCTCATCGCGCAAGCCGAAAGTGAGACGGTTGATGCTGTTTCCGCCCGCTTTCATACCCACATCGATTACCTTTTGCAGGAGGGAAATGTCGTTCAAGAGAAGCCGTACCGTATTATTCGCCGTGTAGCCCGTGATAGTGGCGGGCCCCCCCTCCTTCGGATAACGGTAATTCGGATTGACCGAGAAATTCACCGTCTTAATATCGGCCGAGGGGAGTAAAGTACGGAGCTCTTGCACCAGTGCATTCGCCTGGCCGGCATTCTGATCGCTGGCAGCTTTTGCAGTGGCCGCTTGCGTGACCACGCCAATGTCGAACTCAGCCTGATCCGGTTCCGCCGAAACCGTCGCTTCGCCATGCACTCGCACAGACGGAAGCTCGCCCGGCGGTAAAGCTTCTTGGGCTTGCGCGACGGCGAATGCAACCAGGAAAATAGGGAAGAATCGCATAAACTTTTTCTTCTGACAAACACGATACCGCACATGTCCGTAAACGATATCTCGCGACGTGGATTTTTAGCAGGCGCATCGGCCCTGCTCGCGGCCAAGCCCCGCCTCGCTCTTTCGCAATCAGACGACGATTTCCTGGAAGATCTGACGCACCGCGCGTTTTTGTTTTTCTTGGAACAGAGTGACCCACATACCGGCCTCGTCCTAGATCGAGTGCGCGCGAATGGGTCGCCAATCCCGGGCCGCAACCTCGACGCGGCAAGCACCGCGCTGACCGGTTTTTATCTCACCGCCATGTGTATCGGCTTTCAGAGGCGCTGGGTGGATCCCAATGAATTGCGCGAACGGGTTCGGGCTTCGCTTCGCCACCTTGCGAACGCCCAGGAGCACGTCCGCGGCTGGTATTACCACTTTGTCAATCGCAAGAATGGCGAGCGCGTATGGGGCTGTGAGCTTTCCACCATCGACACTGCGCTGCTCTTAGCCGGCGTCTTAACCGCGCAACAATACTTCGAGCAGGATGGCGAGATTTTCAGCCTCGCCTCGAGGATCTACGAACGCGTGGATTTTCCCTGGATGTGGGATAGCCAGACAGGATTGATCCGAATGGGTTGGACACCGGAGAAAGGTCTGCTGCGTGCCGAGTGGGTGGGGTACGACGAACAGTCAATTCTCTATATCCTGGGTATCGCTTCGCCCACCGATCCCATCCCCGCGCGGGCTTGGTATTCTTTCTTGCGCGATCCGATCGAGTTGGCCGGATTCAAATTTTTTGGGCGCGGCCCGATCTTTACCCATCAGTACTCGCAAGCGTGGCTGTCCCTCGCCAATCTTCGCGACGGGCCGCCGTTCAATATTGATTATTTTCAGAATTCGGTGCTCGCGACGTACGCCCTGCGAGCTTGGTGCATCAGCTTGCGCGGGATGTATCCCAGCTATTCGGAAAACATGTGGGGCATCTCGGCATCCGACAGCGACATCGGGTACGTGATATGGGGAGATCCTCTTACCCGGCGCGACGTGGACGGCACGGTTGTTCCCTGCGCTCCCGGCGGCTCCCTGATGTTCGCACCTGAAATCTGCTTGCCGCCGCTGCGCTATATGTACGACCACTTCGCTGAATACATTTACGGCCGGTACGGGTTTGTAGACGCCTTCAACCCGCAGACTATGTGGGTCAACCCCGACGTGGTCGGCATTGATGTAGGGATTACGCTGTTGAGCGCCGAAAATCTGCGTACGGGAGCTATCTGGCAATGGTTCAATCGCTCACCCGACATTCAGCGCGCTATGAAATACGTCTTTCAGCCCAGCCTTTCAGCAGCTTAAACCGGCAGTACTGAAATCCTGTTATAGTTTCTCGCCCGAGACCGTCAGACGGGCATGGGTCTCATACTGCTTGTGATCATCCTGATTCTTCTGATCGGTTCCGTACCGGCGTGGCCGTATTCCCGTGGCTGGGGATATTACCCGTCGGGCGGTCTAGGATTGGTGCTGGTGATCGTCATTGTGCTCTGGCTGCTTGGCTATCTGGGGCATTAAAAGGTGAATCAACTCGTGCGAATTGCCTGCTTCACTGGCGGAATCCTATTGGCGATCGCGGCGGCAGTGATGTTGCGGGGCGGCCAGATGGAGAGTGGACGCGCCCGGGGCAGGAGGGGCCAACCGCCAGTCGAAGAATTGGCCAACAAGCTGAAGGAAGCTTGGGCGGAGCACCATACCCGCGCTTAACTAGCGCCCGAAATCGATATATCCGCGCACCGGATCGGTCGCCAACAACGTCACTGTAACCTTGTCGCCGATGTCGACGCCTTGCTCGCCTCGCATCAGCCTCCCTTCCACTGGCGGATTGAAAACCCGAACGAATACGCCCTTCGGAGTGACTCCGGTCACCACACCATTGAAACTATCGCCGACGCGGTTATGAAGAGCCACAGCTGCGACTCTCTTGTTCATCGCCCGTTCCACCTTCCGAGCCGCGTCCTCCTTAAGAGTGCAATTTTGTGCAATTGAAGTGAGCGCCTCGTCCGAATAGGGCGGGGGCTCGTTTCCTAATACGGATTTGATCAAGCGTTGCGTAACCAGATCGGCAAAGCGGCGATTGGGAGCCGTGGAATGCGTGTAGTCGTGCGCGGCAAGTCCAAAGTGGCCCTGATCTTCAGCGCCGGGCTTAGAGATCACATATTCACCCGGCCCCATCAGCTTGATGACGGCGAGTGACAAATCCGGGAAATGCAGTGGATCTGCCGCCTGCCGTCTTTCTAGAAATGCGCTCAATGCCGCTGCATCGGGTTCGGGTGGGAGCGTTTCGCCATACTGCGCGGCAAGTTCAACGATTCGGGGCCACCGTTCAGGCGACCTCACGACGCGGCGTATGCACGATACACCTCGATCTTTCAGGGTTTTCGCCATCACCTCATTCGCCCCGATCATGAAGTCCTCAATCAAGTCATTCGCGCGCGTCTTCTGTGTTGCGGCGATCCCTTGCACCTTCCCATCGGAGACCGTCGCCTCAACTTCCGTGCGGTCGAAATTGAGCGCCCCCAATTTATGCCGCTGCTCTCGAAGAGCGCCGGCGGCCTCGTCCTGCAGCTTCAGTTGAAGTTGCAGATCAGCCGAGGCGTTCACCTTCGCCGGCGGCCCGGCGCGTCGTTCGAGCCATGAGCCGATCGGGCCGTAAGCCAGTTGAGCTTTATTTCGGACGAGCGCGCGATAGATGTTTGAGGACGTGATCGAGCCTTCGGAGTCGATCACCATCTCAACTACCACGGCCAGTCGATCCTGATTCTCGGCGAGCGATGTCAGATCCGTCGACATCGCCTCCGGCAGCATCGGAAACACATGAACGGCCGTGTACACGCTGGTTGTTTCAGTCGCCGCGTAGCTATCGATCGGAGAGCCGATGGGCAGATCGGATGCAACATCTGCGATCCCGATCAACACGCGAATCCCACCGCTAACCCGCTCCGCGACTTCGATTTGATCGAGATCGCGAGAAGTGTCGTTATCTATTGAGGACCAAAGAAGGCTGCGGAGATCCTGAATGCCGTCTTCCGGAGCCGGTGCGGCCCGCCCCTTTATCGCGGCGAGTTGCTCCTGTGTCCCTGCCGGGAAATCAGGATCGAAGCCTTCGTGAATCATCTCCTGACGCGCAGCAGCCGAAAGATCAAATTGAGGGTTAGGCATTCTATAAGTTCAGGAGCAACTAATGTTATCGCGTCGCCGTTTTCTGGAGGCTGGTACTGTTTTCGCCGCACTGAAGTCAATGCGCGATCAAGTTCGCCCCATTACGGCGAACGAGCGCCGCGCCCGCATCGATAAAGCGCGCGAACTCATGGCGGCTTCTAGAATTGACGCGATTATGCTCGCCGGCGGCACGTCGCTGTTTTACTTCACAGGCGTGCGCTGGGGAAATAGCGAACGCCTCTTTGCGGTGATCATTCCATGGAAAGGAAAGGCGTTTTGCGTTTGTCCGTCTTTTGAGGCCGCTCGTGCGGGCGAGCAGGTAAAAGACACCGAGGTACTCACTTGGCACGAAGATGAAAACCCTTACCGGCTGGTCGCCGCCGGTCTCAAATCGCGCGGGATATCTGCCGGTACGCTTGGTATCGAAGAGAGAACGCCATTCGTGTTCAGCGAAGGCGTTGCGGAAGCAGCTCCATCGCTGAAGCTGGTGAGCGCAACGCCTGTGACCGCAGGCTGCAGAATGATCAAGAGCGCGCATGAGTTGGACTTAATGAGCATCGCCAATCAAGCCACTCTGAAAGTCTACGAAGCTGTGTACAACGCTTTGCAACCCGGTATGACTCAGAGCGATGCCGGCGCCCTGATCTCGGCCGCCTACGCCCAGGTTGGCTTTCCCGGTGAAGCCAGTGTTCAAGTGGGCGAATACACCGCGCTTCCGCATGGATCGAGGACGCCCCAAGTCATCCGCGAAGGAACTATTGTAATGATCGACGACGGATGCACTGTCGACGGCTATAACTCCGACATCACTCGAACTTTTGTTCTGGGGAAAGCCAGCGACAAAATGAAGCGAGTTTTCGACATTGTGCGCCGGGCGCAAGCGGCCGCTCTCCAAGCCGCGAAACCAGGCATCGAGTGCCAGGCCGTCGACGCGGCGGCGCGCAAGGTCATCAGCGATGCAGGTTTTGGACCGGATTACTACTATTTCACTCACCGCCTCGGACACGGCATCGGAATGGACGGCCACGAATGGCCGTATCTTGTGCGAGGCAACACTCTCCGTTTAGCGCCCGGTATGACTTTCAGCGACGAGCCCGGAATTTACATTCGCGGGGAGTTCGGCGTGCGCCTCGAAGACGACATGCACATCACGGAGAATGGCGCGGAATTGTTCACCCCGCAGAGTGCGTCGCTGGAGCATCCGTTCTAATTTCACAGGGATCTCTTTATTTGGAGCCCGCCCTCTTCAAAAGGCACTGATTCTTTCAAGATTACGAGAATTGCCGCGAGTTCATGACTGAGCTTCGTTGGCCGGACGGTGGGAGAATCATACCCAGCCGGGGCCAATATCGCAGTAAAAATGTACCTGAATCCAACCATGCAAGCAGGATTGTATTGGATACATCTCGTGCTGGATGGCGAAAAAGTGGCTAAGGTTCCATTCACTGCCCTACGTCCACCAACGACGCAGCAGGAGATGAAAAGTTAAAAGGGAAAGCTCTAAGTCGTGATTCCAAGATGTTCTGCGCCGACATCTGGACGAAAGGGCCAATGGCATTCGCCAGCTCCCCGCGCAGTTCGTTTTCGCTCCAATCCGCTGACGAAGATTCGCCAAGAATTCCGTCTACGCGATGGGCTAGATCAATCGCGGAACTGTTTCCTGATTGTTCAATATCCCAAGAGCGCGGCACAAACCAATCAAGGAACTCGCCAAGGGAGATACTTCCGCGTATATAACGCTCAATGTGGTATCGAATCTGAACGTCAAGTGGTCTACCCATGACGGCTCCCAGCATAAGGATAACGTGCCGGGAGTTGCAGGACAAGCACAACCATAACGAGGGCGGCTATCCAGCGCGTATTAACGAACTCCAATGCTCCTGTATCTACGATCAGCCAGCAAGCGCCGCGAGTCATCAGCCACCGGGGACGAGAAGCAAAATGTACAAGTATTCTGACGGCTCAAATCCTGTGATGTATCTACATTGTTTTGAATTGCCATCGGGAAAGCTTGGGGGTTCCGGGAAGATGGACCCTAAGCGCTTACTCGCAAATGGGGTCTATTACTATTGCACTTAGAGCGAGAGAGCCTGTCGCGCCACCTTCAACCCAGCACATTCGGTCCGTAAACTATATTCTTGGCTTTTATTTCACCTGAAACCGAATTACCGCCGTCCCCAGGTGAACCTCATCGCCATTTTTCAGCACCGTTCCCCGAGCGCTCCGGTGCACAGGTTGACTCAAGCCCTCCCGCACGATCCATATTCCGCAGTTCGCTTCACCTTTATACGACCGGTCATTGATCAACCGGTATTCGCCGGTTTTTTGCGAATACAAAATGTGCGCGTGTTCGCGCGAGACGGTCCGATTGATTTCGTTATCTTCGCTGAACGCGAGATCGTTTCGCCGCGACGGGCCTGCCGCGCGATAGACCTCAGCAGTCCGCCCGATATTGATTCTCGCCTTATCTAACGAGATCTGCGAATGATTGGCAGTCCCGTGAATAACCAGGAGCTTGGCAGGTTTGCGCGCGCGTGATAGCTGGACGGCGGTCTCAGCCTGCTGCATCGCGGTCTCAATCGACAGCCAATGTTCACCCCGCGCGGGCATCTTCGGATTGGTGCGCATCTCCACTTGCAGCCCCGCGGGAAAACGGTAACCGGATCTCGCCAGCCCCGCCTTCAGCTCTTGTGAAAAATAGTTACTTAGAAACTCACCTCGAAATACGTCCGCTTGTTCTTCCGGCACCCCCAGCAGCTCGATGCGGATAAGATCATACGCGAAGACATTCTTTCCACCAACGCGATGACTCTTCGCCTTAACTGCATCCAAAGCAGCGAGGCGAATCTCCGCCAGCTCGGGAGCGTCTTTCGAGATGCGATTCGCTCCAAAAGGCGATTCGAAAATGGCTTTGCCCAACCGCTCGATCACGTTCGAAACCGCCATACGTTACTCCTCCTCCGCGGCATCGATGATTCCGAGCTGCCGCGTCGCTTCCACCAGCTCGCTCGCGATGGGCGCGGCGAATTTGGCCCCGTATCCACCGTGCTCCACAACCACCGCAAATGCAATTCGTTTGTCGGGTTCGGCATCGTAAGGCGCAAACCCGGCAAACCAGGAATGCGGCTCGCCTTCATCTAGCTGCGCCGTTCCCGTTTTCCCCGCGACATTCACTTCGACGCCCGCCATCGCGCTCCTGGCCGTCCCGCTGGTCACAACGGCGCGCATTGCTTTTGCCAGAAACGCGGCTGAGTCGCCGGCAAGAATAGGAACCGGAGCCGCGGTTCGCGAGTTACTCGGATCCATTACCCAACGGCCCTCGGGCATAACGCCGCCGTCCGCAATCGTAGCTGAAACTCGCGCCATCTTAAACGGCGTCGTGACCACCGGTCCCTGTCCATACGCCGCGAATGGCATCATCTTCTTGATCTCGGCGATGTCACCCGCTGGAATGCCGAGCAATTCCGCCGTATCGTGCAACGCCTTTGCGCCCACATTGTAAACGCCGAGCTGGGCAAAGTAGGCGTTACAAGATACGGCGATGGCATTCGCCATATTCAGCGTTCCATGCGCGTGGTCGCCCACATCGTCGCGTATCGGCCGCCGCCAGCCGGGAATGACTGTCCCGACCCGTCCGTCTCCTAATCTCCGGCAGGAATAAGTCTTTTCTGTCGCTTTCGGGTCGAGGCGCAGCGCCGCCATTGCGGTGACGAGCTTGAACGTCGAACCCGGTGGATACTCTCCGTAACGCGCGCGATCCAGCAGTTCATCGGGCGTGGCCTCCCCGTTCTGAGGCGGAGCGGGCCAACTGACCAGCGCCAATGCATCACCGCTCTCCGCATTCAGAATCACGAGTGCACCCTTCTTACTCGTCGGTTCGAGCCGGGTCCTTAAAATTTCCGCAGCCTTCAATTGCAACCGTATATCGATCGTCGAATGTACGTCGCGATCGCGGCTTAGCAGCGCCTCTAGCCTCGGATTCCCCCGCTGATGCCGGTACCGCACAACGGGAGCAAGTTCCGCGTATTCCGAATAGCCCTGCAATCGCGTGTTTGAATCGTGCTCGATCAATGAAGCGTTGGTTGCATGAAACTTCTCGCCCGTGCGCACATCGCCAAGCAAATGGAGAGTGGCGGGACCAAAAGGGTAATGACGGCTGTCCAGCCTCGAGCAGGTTTGATCAATCGAGATGCCCAGCCGGTCGTACACGACGCGGTTCTTCTCGAGATGCGTCCAGCTGCTTGTCGCCAGCAAAATCCCGTTGCGGTCATAAATGTCGCCGCGCGGTATGGAAGCCGCGAGTAGATTCAAGCGCGGGTTCCTTTGTGGGCGCTTGACACCGTCCTGCGTAATCACGAGCGCATTTTTGCCGAGGAGTTCCTGGTCGTGCAGCACTTCGAGAGAAACCGCTCGCGCGACTAGCGCTGCCGCGCAAGCGCCTAACGCGACCGATGCAACTCGAACCGACATTCCAAACGGCACCCTCAGTGCTTCGCGCGCGCCGCTCTTCGATTCCTCGACGTCGGTGACCGCCCGTGCGGACTGATTCGAGATTCCAAGCAGAACAGCAAAGATAAAGAAGTTCGCCAGCATCGCCGTATTACCGGAGCTCAAAAAGGGCGAGACGACTCCCGATAGTGGAATCGCGCCGAGCGCCCCTCCTGAAATCAGCAGCATCTCAAGCGCGATCAGCGTGCTCATCCCCACCGCGAGAAACATCGCGTATTCGTCGGGTGCGTCGAGTGCAATGCGGAATGCCCGATGAATCAACAGCGCGAAGAGCAGCGCTACGCTCAACACTCCGGGGAAACCCCACTCCTCAGCGATAGCCGGGAGCACCAGATCGGTATGTCCGGCAGGGATGACGCTCGGATCTCCCCAACCCGGGCCAGACCCCCATGGACCGCCTGTCGCAAACGCCCACAGTGAATGCGCCAGTTGATCTCCACCGCGAATGTCGTTGTCCCACGGCGATAGCCACATCGAAACGCGCTCGACTACTGTGTGCGGCGCGCCGAAGTGATAGCCGATGGTGACTCCAGCTACCAACAAAAACACTCCGAGCAGCGCCAGACCCGACCGTCCTCGCGCCACCGCGAACATAGTCAAGAAC